>JAOOLH010000026.1 GCA_028408675.1 Prochlorococcus sp. AH-716-K03
TTTAGGCTGGAGAAATAATACTTTGAACAGCACTTTTAGCTAGTTTTAAGGGACTAAAAGTTTTTCTTAATAAACTCAATAGCTTCTCTGCATCTTTAAGTTCTAATCTATCATCTTTTACAAGGCTTAATAAAAGATTTTTTCTAACTTCAGAACCTTTATCACTTGCAAATAATTTTAAGCCTGCATTAGCCACAGGTATCAGATCTTGATTAATATTTTCTTTATCCTTAAATAATGTATTTAATAAACTTTCAAGCTTATCTATCTGAATCCTTCCTTCGTTATCAAAAACGACTTCAAGAAGGATATCTACAATTTCATCAGAATTATCTGTTAAAAGTTTTTTTGCAATGTATGGATATGCAATTTTTAAAATTTTAAATTCCGGATCAAGTCTCAAAGCTAAACCTTCTTGACTTACAACTGCTCTAATTATTAATGCAAACCTGCTTGGAACCCTAAAAGGATAAGAATACATAAGTTTTGAGAATTTATCAGTTACATTTTTTAGATTAAAGTTGCCAACCTCTGCACCAAAAGCCCCCCCCAGAACCTCTTTTAGTGGCTCTACAAGTTTTTCAAGATCTTGATCATTGGTTAAAAAGCCTAATTTCTGAAAATCTTTAGCCATAAGTAAATATTCTTGGTTTATTAAATGTACAATTGCCTTAATAAGTGTAAGCCTATCTGAATTTGTAATAGTATCCATCATCCCAAAATCGACGTAGGCAAGGTGCCCAGAATATTCACTACCTCCTTTAAGAGCAAACATATTGCCTGGATGAGGATCGGCATGAAAATATCCATATTCAAATAATTGCTGTAGTCCGCTTATCACGCAAGTTCTTATAAAAGAAGAAGGTACCAAATTATTTTGCTCTAATAATTCCCTGTCCCTTAATTTAACTCCATCAATCCAAGAGGTTGTAATAACCCTTTTTGAGGAGAAATCTTTTTCTAATTTAGGAATAAACACATTAGGATTGTTTTTGAAAAAATCAGCAAACTTTAAAGCATTTTCACCTTCTTTCTCATAGTCAATTTCATCAAAAAGTGCTTTCCCAAATTCATCTATTATTTCGCCAATACCAACCCCTATATTGAGTGGCAAAAATGATCCAAAAGTGGTTGCTAATATTTTTAGAATTACAACATCTCTTCGAATAAGAAAAAATAAATCAGGCCTCTGAACTTTTACAGCACAAAAGCAATTATTTTTAGTTTTAGCTTTGTAAACTATCCCTAAACTTGCTGAAGCAATAGGGGCATCTGGGAAATCATCAAATATTTCATTAGCTGGAGCACCTAGTTCATCCTCAATTATTTTTAGAGCAATTTTATGATCAAAAGGTGGTAGATTATCCTGTAATTTAGTTAATTCTGTTAGCCAATCTTGCCTCACAAGATCTGGCCTTGTTGAAAGTGCTTGTCCTAATTTAATAAAACATGGTCCCAAATTTTTAATTACATCAAAAAGATATTTTGAAAGATTTTTTTGTACATTTTTACTTTTACTGTTACCTTGAAAAAGTATTCTTATTAAAAGGAAGATTAAAGTTAAAAATATATATAAAACTCTTGGGAATAATATCCATGGCCTTAAAAGCAACCAAACTAAATCACTATTTGGAGAATATTTTGAATAACGAATTGCCATTAAAATTTAGAAATATTAAAGAAAATTTTTTCTTTAGTACATTCTATATGTGTCAATAATACTTTATGAGTATTTCTTCTTTTCTAACCAAAAAGTTTTTAAAGTCACTTTTTTTTCCCAGCCATAACAGAGGTAAAGCTTTACCAAAAAAATTGATTAGATTATTAAAAAAACGTCCAGGATATTGGGATTTACCAGAACTCCCTGAAATAGGCTCTCCATTATCTAATAGTGGATTAATACATGACGCGCAAATAACAATTTCAAAAAAGGTTGAGACAAAAAAATGTTTTTTTGGAGTAAATGGTGCATCTGGATTAATTCAATCAGGAATTATTGCCATGGCTAATCCTGGCGAATATATCCTTATGCCAAGGAATGTTCATATTAGTGTTATTAAAGCTTGTACTCTTCAAAATATCATTCCAATATTTTTTGACATAGAGTTTTCAATAGAGACTGGACACTACATGCCAATTACTAAAAAGTGGTTTATAAACGTATTTAAAAATCTAGATTTTGAAAAAAATAAAATTGTTGGCGTGATACTAGTTAATCCTTACTATCAAGGATATTCAACAGATCTTGAACCTTTAATTGAAATTTGTCATCAACACAATCTACCTGTTTTAGTTGATGAAGCTCACGGTTCTTATTTTCTTTTTTGTGAAAATTTTAATTTACCGAAATCAGCAATAAGATCAAAAGCGGATTTAGTAGTACATTCATTACATAAGTCACTTAATGGATTAACTCAAACAGCAGTACTTTGGCATAATGGGAATCTTATAGAAGAAAACAATTTAATCAAAAGCATAAATTTGTTACAGACTACTAGTCCAAATTCCCTTTTGCTTTCTTCCTGCGAGGAGTCAATTAAAGACTGGTTAAATAAGGATAATCTCAAAAAATATAAAAAAAG
Source organism: Prochlorococcus sp. AH-716-K03 (assembly GCA_028408675.1). Classification (GTDB taxonomy): domain Bacteria; phylum Cyanobacteriota; class Cyanobacteriia; order PCC-6307; family Cyanobiaceae; genus Prochlorococcus_A. The sequence goes on from JAOOLH010000026.1 coordinate 2,583, forward strand.
AATTTCAGAAGCAAAATCAATCTTCAAAGAACTTATACGAAAAAAGATACCACTAATTAAAACTCAAGATCCTTTAAAAATAATACTAAATACATCTAAAGTTGGAATTGATGGTTTTACTGCTGATAGGTTTTTTTATAAAAATGGCCTTATTGCTGAATTACCTGAAATGATGACTCTCACATTTTGTCTAGGATTCTCAAATCAAAAAGACTTTATTTTTTTATTTCAAAAATTATGGAAAAAACTACTAATTCAATCAAATAAATCTATTAGTTTGAAACCCATAAAACCCCCTTTTCAATTAGTTCAATCAACAGAAATACCAATAGGTGTTGCTTGGAGAAGTAAAACTTATAGTATTCCTCTTTCTAAATCCTTTGGAAAAATTTCTGGAGATATTATTTGTCCTTATCCACCTGGGATACCCTTAATAGTCCCTGGAGAAAGAATAGACAAAGCAAGGATCGAATGGATAGAAACTCAAAGTATCTATAACAAAGATCTGTTAAATTCTTACATAAGAGTATTACATCCTTAGAAATAAAATATGAGATTGAAAAGTGGTTTACTAATCGGATTATTTGGATTAATTGTTGTCTTACTAGGCGGATGGTATTTTACGATAGCAGTTGCATTACTAACCTATTTTGCACTGCTTGAATTTTTTAGAATGGCAGAATTCACTGGAATCAAACCAGCTACTAAAACTACATTATTTTCATGTTTCATAATTACAATTTCTACATATCTTGAAACTACTGGAATCCTTGATAGAGAAATATACAACTCGATATTACCGATATGCTCGGTAGGAATATGTACATGGCTATTATTACAGCCAAAATCAGGTACTATTTCAGATATAGCAGCATCTATTTTTGGATTATTTTATTTAGGTTTTCTACCTAGTTATTGGATTAAATTAAGAGCTGTTGAATTTACCACTAGCATATCATCAGAAGGATTATCATCCTATGCGACCATCCCAAATTCTACAGGTCTCTACTTAACACTAGTTTCTTGTTTTTTAATTGTAGCTAGCGATATTGGTTCTTATTTTATCGGAAAAAAATTCGGAAATAGAGCATTATCTCCTATATCTCCAAGTAAAACTATAGAAGGTTTAATGGGAGGAATAATATGCTCAATTTCATTGGCAATTTTTTTTGCTTTATTACTTAATTGGCAGAATCCATTTTTAATTGGAATTTTATATGGAATATTAGTTTCTCTTATGGCATTGGTTGGTGATTTAATTGAATCAATGATGAAAAGGGATGCAAAAATAAAAGATTCAGGGACATTTTTACCAGGACATGGAGGCATTCTTGATAGAATTGATAGCTATATTTTTACCCCTTCAGTTATCTATTTCATAATTATAATTTTAAATTTTATTAATTAAATTTTAATTCCAGTCTTAACTAAATTATCAATAAAAATTTTATTCACAAAAAAAATCGTAAATGATCTTGCCAGATAATGATGGCAAATCTATATGCGGCAGGTGACCACAATTTTTCAGGCCGATAAAGTTCAATTGATCAATTTGTCTTATTTTATCAATTTCTTTTTCTCCAAGAATTCTATCATTCTCCCCACAAATTGTTTTAATTGAAATATTTGGTATATGTTTATATGTCCCTGCGAATCCACCACTTTTTGCAAAAGAAGCTAATGAATTTCTCCAGCCAGAACAGCCTAAATGAATTGAGGCAATTTGTTCTTCCATTGAACCAACACTTTGATCTGGGAAAGCAAAAGCCTGCCTACAAAGACTCTTACGTACTTGCGGTAATCCTAAAAAAGTAGCTCCAATTTGGTTTAATGGAAATGGGATATTTTTGGTTTCTCCAAACAATCCTGCAGGAGATAAAAGAATTATCTTTTCAATGAGATCCGGAATTTCCTTAGCTAAGTTTAACGCTACGGATCCTCCCATGGAAGCACCTACAATCATTAACTTATTTTTTAATTTTAAAGTATTAATAATGTCTAAAAGATTAGAAATTATTTTAGATGGATTAAATTGGTTGGAAGCAATCCTAGGAGTAAATCCAAATCCTAATAAATCAGGTATTATCAATTGAAATTTCTTTTTTAAAAATGGATATATTCTCCTATATTCGAGGAAACTACTATCAAATCCATGCAAAAAAAGAATTGGATTACCAGTCCCCCCCATAACCACAGGAAATTCAGAATAATTCCATTTTTCGTTAAGTCTTATCCAATTAACATCGTTAGAGATGCTCAAACCTAATGGATCCTGAAGAGAACTTTTTACTTTTTTAAAGTAATCAATATTAAATTTATTAAAGTCATTAAAAATATTTTTATTCAAAACATTTATGAAATTATAATTTCTTGTCTTTCAAAATTTGAAATAGTTTCAATTATATCTTCCTGATTAATTTCAAAAGGTAAGTAATGAATCTCAGATTCTTCCCTACATGTAAATTCAGCAATTTTTTGTAAATTATTATTTTCAAAAACGTTTATTCCTAGTTCAGCGATGGTTGTTGGTAAATTCAATTTTTTCATTAAAACCAAAAGCTGTTTGATAGATTGATTAGCTAGTTTATTATTATTTTTTGTTTCTTCCAATCTCAATTGCAATAATATTCCAACTCCAACTATTTCACCATGTAAGGGCTGTTGATTTGAAATTATCTGAGTAATAGCATTATGAATGGCATGAGCTGCTGCTGTTCGACACTTCCCCCCACCAATTCCTCCAATTAAACCCGCTGTAAGTGCGCAACCCTCTGCGACATTACGCCAAGAAGCATTTTTAACAGTATGATTCTGAAAAGCACTTTCTCCATCAATAAGTAATTGATCTCTTAATACTCTTGATATTTGAATCGCTTGCTGAACAAGTCCGTCTTCAACTTTTGAACTAGTCAAGGACGATTCATACCATTTAGCCAAAGCATCAGCAATTCCGCTAGCAAGTGTCCTAGGTGGAGCTGTATTTATAAATCCATGATCAAGAACCAATATTTTAGGACAAGAATTTAACTCAATATCTTTAATAAATTGCCCATTTATTGAGTAAATATTTGATAATGCAGTCCAACCTGCACAAGTAGATGCGCTTAAGGGAATAGTAATAACTGGAATCGAAAGAGAATCTGCTAAACATTTTCCTGCATCTAAGACTTTACCTCCACCTGTAGCAATAATTGAGTCACAATTATTTTTGAGTAAAATATTTTCTATTCTTGTAAGATCTTCATAACAACAATCGAATTTTAAGTTAGCTAAACAAATAGCAAAATTCTCATCTTGCAAATCTTTATGAATCTGTTGTCTGATTTTATTAGTTGATAAACTTCTTCCTAAAAGTAAAGGACGCTTAGAAATTTTTTTAATTTGTGGTATAGCTTTTAACCAAGCACCATCTCCTCTAAAAATTTTTTCTGGAGATATTAATTGCATAAAAATGAGGGGTTTTAAAAGTTAGCCCCCGCTAATTCTTGAGAGGATTCCTCTGAGGAAATATTAACTGTAACTTTCTTATTCTCGTCAATATCAACCAATGCTTTATCCCCATCTTTTATTCTTCCTGATAAAACTTCTTCAGCTAAACTGTCTTCTAATAAGCGCATAACAGCTCTTCTCAAAGGCCTTGCTCCGTAAGAGGGATTGTATCCTTCTTCAACAAGCCTTTCTTTAAATGCATCAGTAACATCCAATTTTATGCCCTTATCACTTAATCGAGAAAAAACTTCTTTTAACATAATCTCTGCAATATCTTTAACTTCATTCTTAGTAAGTTGTCTAAATACAATTATTTCGTCAAGTCTATTTAAAAATTCTGGTCTAAAGTACTGTTTTAATTCCTCATTAACAAGAGCTTTAATTCTGTTATATTGACTATCTTCAACAGAATCTCCAGAAAATTCAAAGCCTAGACCACCGCCTCCTTTCTCAATTACCTTAGATCCAATATTAGAAGTCATTATTAAAAGTGTATTTTTGAAATCAACTGTTCTGCCTTTTGAGTCAGTTAATCTTCCATCTTCGAGAAGTTGTAATAATAAATTAAATACATCTGGATGCGCTTTCTCTACTTCATCGAATAAAACTACTGTATAAGGTCTTCTTCTTACTGCTTCTGTAAGTTGTCCACCTTCATTGAATCCTACATAACCAGGAGGTGAACCAATGAGTTTACTTACAGTATGTCTTTCCATAAATTCAGACATATCTAATCTAATCATTGCTTCTTCACTTCCAAAGAAGTATGTTGCAAGTGATTTAGTTAATTCTGTTTTACCTACACCTGTAGGTCCTGAAAAAATAAAACTTGCTATAGGTCTATTTGGATTTTTTAAACCAACCCTAGCTCTTCTAATAGCTTTTGATACTGCTTTAACAGCCTCATCTTGACCTATTAACCTTTGATGCAATGTCTCCTCCATATTGAGAAGCTTGACTGACTCAGTTTCTGTTAATTTCTGAACAGGCACACCAGTCCATGAAGCGACTATATGAGCTACATCTTCCTCACTTACAAGTGGATTTTGAATAATTTTTGAATTATCTTTAATCGTATCTAGAGAGTTACTTGAATCATTTTTATCAATATTTTCCTTATTATTTTCTAAAAGTTCTTTTATTTTTGCGGACAATTCTATTTCCTTTTCTCTTAATTGACCTGCTTGATCAAAATTTTGATCTCTTACAGATTCTTCTTTTTGCTTTTGAACTTGTCTTAGTTCCTTGTCAACTTGTTTCGCTTCAGGAGGGAGTTTAGAGTTAATTAGCCTAACTCTACTACCAGCCTCATCTATGAGGTCAATAGCTTTATCTGGTAAAAACCTATCAGAAATGTAACGATCGCCTAAGTGAGCTGCTGCTTCTAAAGCTTCATCTGTAATTTTTAAACGATGATGTTGTTCATAACGTTCTCTCAAGCCTTTCAAGATTTCAATTGTATCTTCTATAGATGGTTCTCCAACCATTACGGGTTGAAATCTTCTTTCTAAAGCAGCATCTCTTTCAATATGCTTTCTGTATTCATCAAGAGTTGTCGCTCCAATACATTGAAGCTCGCCTCTGGCTAAAGCGGGTTTTAATATATTAGCGGCATCAATAGCACCTTCCGCAGCTCCTGCTCCTATTAAAGTATGAACTTCATCAATAACTAAAATAACGTTACCAGCAGATTTGATTTCCTCCATTATTTTCTTTAATCTTTCTTCAAATTCGCCTCGATATTTTGTTCCAGCTACTAGAAGTCCGATATCGAGAGTTAAAACCCTTTTATCTTCAAGAATATCAGGAATTTCACCAAGTTGAATTCTTTGTGCTAAACCCTCAGCTATAGCTGTTTTACCGACTCCAGGCTCTCCTATTAGGACAGGGTTATTTTTGGTTCTTCTACCTAATATTTGAACTACTCTATCTATTTCAGCATGACGACCGACAACTGGATCAAGTTTTGATTCACTTGCAAGTTTTGTTAAATTTGTACCAAATTCATCTAAAGTTGCAGTTTTTAAATTCCCCTTGCTTGAAGTACTACCAGAACCAACCTCTGCTGTTTCCCCTAGCATTCTAATAACTTGAGTTCTTACTTTGGTTAAATCAATACCAAGATTTTCCAAAACTCTAGCAGCAACCCCTTCACCTTCTCTTATAAGACCTAATAATAAATGTTCAGTGCCAATATAGTTATGACCTAATTGACGAGCTTCTTCAAGAGATAACTCTAAAACTCTTTTAGCTCTAGGGGTAAAAGGGATTTCTACTGCTACAAAACCAGATCCTCTTCCAATTATTTTCTCTACTTCTATTCTTGAATCTTTTAAATTAACACCTAGTGATTTAAGAACTTTAGCAGCAACACCTGTACCCTCACCTATCAAACCTAACAAGATTTGCTCTGTTCCAACAAAATTATGTCCAAGCCTTCTAGCTTCTTCTTGAGCAAGCATAATGACTTTGATAGCTTTTTCAGTAAATCTTTCAAACATTGAAGGTTTAATTTCCTGTTAATAACCTACCAGCATTAAGACAATTTTGTGTTCAGAATGAGCTTTTGTGAATACACAAATGTTAAATTTGGTCGAGGCAAAATCATTTATTTGATGATATAGCAGCTTATTTAAGTGATTTCAAGGATTCTGGTTATCCGCACAAAATTATTTTTTAATAATCATTTTATAATTTTTTTTCTTTCAAAACAGCATCAGAGCCGTCTCTGTAATAGTTTTTTCTTTTTCCTACAGTCAAAAAATTGAATTTAAAGTAAAATGTTTCAGCAATTGAATTAGTCTCCGAAACTTCCAAAATTAATCTTTTTATATTCATCTATCAAATATCTCATTAAATAACTTCCATATCCATTTCGACGAAATTTTTTTTTAATTGCAAAATAGTTTATTTGAGCTTCATCTATTATTATTTGAACCACATAAATACCAATTATTTTTCTATCAAACAATAATGAGACGACTTTAACTCCTCTTTTATTAAACTCACTTTGCCATTGCTTTTTACTCCATAAGCAAATTGTACTTGAATCTAATTCGTAACATAATTCAATTTTTTTTTGATCTATTTCTTTAATTGAAATCATCGAATTAATTACTGTCCTAAGATTAGTTTTAAAATTTAATTAATTATAAATGTTCTGAAAGTTGTAGAATATTTATATAAGAAAGTTTTCCTATGAAAGAAAAAACATCATTCTTAAAAAACGAAATTTGTGAAAATAGTCCTAACAAAAATATAATCCCTGTCACTACAACTATTGACAGTAACAATCAATTATCTATTGGTGGATGTAATCTAGAAGAGTTAGTAAATAAATATGATTCTCCTCTATATGTATTGGATGAGATTACCTTAAGGAAATCATGTAAAGCTTACAAACAAGCATTAGAAAAATATTATCCAGGAGAATCCCTACCGATATATGCCTCAAAGGCAAATAGTTCAATATTTATGAGTAATTTAATTGCTTCAGAGGGATTTGGACTTGATGCCGTTTCAGAAGGAGAACTATTGACGGCTTTAAAAGGGGGAGTTCCAAATGACAAAATTGTTTTTCATGGAAATAATAAATCTGACAAAGAAATTGAATTTGCAATAAACAATAATATCAAAGTAATTGTAGATAATGAATATGACTTAAAAAGATTGGAAGAGATATCTGATTCACAAAATAAATACATAGATATAATGATTAGATTTACACCGGGAATAGAATGCCATACTCATGAATACATCAGAACAGGCTCCTTCGATAGTAAATTTGGATTTGGATTTGAAACATTACATAAGGTATTTGAAGCCGTAAGTAAAACTAAACACCTAAAATTAATAGGATTACATGCTCACATAGGTTCTCAGATTTTTGAACTAGATCCTCATAATGACCTAGGAGAAATAATGGTAACCGTAATCTTAGAAGCCAAAAAATATGGTCATAACATCCAAGAACTTAATGTTGGAGGTGGTCTTGGAATTAAATATACACAAGAAGATGACCCGCCTTCAATTGATGAATGGATCAAAACAGTATCCTCATCCGTCGCAAATGCTTGTAAAAAAAATAAATTAAATTTACCAATACTGATGTGTGAGCCTGGGAGATCAATAGTTTCAACAGCGGGAGTAACTATATATAAAATTGGTTCATTTAAAACAATTCCAGGGATAAGAACATACTTATCAGTTGATGGCGGGATGAGTGATAATCCAAGGCCAATTACATATCAATCAAATTATTCTGCTTGTTTAGTTAATAATCCTTTAAATAGTAATCCCAACAATAAATTTACAGTTGCAGGAAAGCATTGTGAATCTGGAGATGTATTGTTCAAAGAAATTGAACTAGGAAATTGCAAAACTGGAGATTTGATATGTGTTTTTGGAACTGGTGCATACAATAATTCTATGAGTTCCAATTACAACAGGATTCCTAAACCTGCTTCTGTTTTAGTTTGCAATGGAGAAGCTGAAATTATTCAGAGAAGAGAAACTCCAAATGATCTTCTAAAATACGATGTCTTGCCTGATCGCTTTATTAAACAAAGTTAGGTACATTTAATATAATTCAGAACTTAAAGTGAATTTTTGGGGGTTTATAAACTTAAAATTTCTTTTGGATGTATTGTTTGCTATTGGATTTGGTCTTTTATTATTTTCAAGAGTTAAAGAGCAGAGAACATTATGGCTATTAAGAGGATATTTATTTTTGGTTTCCTTATCTTGGTTTATTCAAAGATATGCATATCTTCCTCTAACTTCAAAATTAATTGATGCCGTAGTTCTAGCTTGTTCTTTATCCTTAGCCATCCTATGGCAGGGCGAACTTAGACGATTAATGGAATTATTAGGGACTGGAAGATTAGCTGTACTATTAGGCAATCCTCCCAAAGAATTTAGAGCTAGATCTACCACTGTTAACCAGTTAGTTGAGGCTTCAGGAAAGCTATCACAAAATAGAAAAGGGGCTTTAATAGTTGTAGATTTGGGAAGCGATTTAAGACCAGAAGATTTTTTATATTCCGGTATAAATATTCAAGCTCAATTGTCTACAGATCTTTTAATAAATTTGTTTGCAACAGATACACCTTTACATGATGGAGCAGTTTTAGTAAAAGGAAATAAAATAATATCGGCAGGAGTAATATTACCTCTTTCAAGGCAAGGAATTAGTAGATATGGAACAAGACATCTCGCTGCATTGGGTATTACAGAAAGATTTGATAGATGTATTTGCATTGTTGTGTCTGAAGAAACGGGTACTTTATCATTAGCCAATCAGGGAAAACTTGAAAGACCTATTACAAGTAGCCGATTGCAAGAGCTTCTTATAAAATTGGTAGGGAATCAAAATCCATTGGGGAGTCCAAAATCATCTGCGAATAAAAGCACTTCGTCCCAAAATATTAATACAAATGATAATATTACAGTTGAAAACAAATTTGATAATCAAAGGAACACTAAAGATTAATTTATGAGTTTGAAAAAGATTTCAACAAATAAAAATAATATAAAGTTATCTAATGAAATAGATATGCATAGAGTTCCCGAGCATGTAGCCATTATTATGGACGGAAATGGCAGATGGGCTACTAAAAAAGGTTTACCCAGATCATTTGGACATAATCAAGGAGTTAGCGTTTTAAAAGAAATTATTAAGGCATCAAAAAACTTAGGTTGTAAAGTTCTGACGGTTTATGCATTTTCAACTGAGAATTGGACAAGACCCTCTAAAGAGGTTGATTTTTTAATAAATCTGTTTGAAAAAGTTTTGAAAAAAGAAATTAAAGAGATCCATCAAGAATCAATAAAAGTTAAGTTTATTGGAGATCTATCACCTTTCCCTAATACTTTAAAATCAATTTTAAATAGTTCAGAAAATCTTACTCAAAACAATACAAATTTCACATTAAACGTTTGTGTAAATTATGGAGGTAGGCAAGAAATAGTAAAAGTTGCGAAAGAAATAGCACTAAAATCTTTTTCTGGTGAAATAAAACCCAGTGATGTTGACGAAGAATTATTTAATTCAGAACTCTTAACCAAAGGGATCAAGGATCCTGAATTACTAATAAGAACAAGTGGTGAAAAGAGGATAAGCAATTTTCTTTTGTGGCAATTAGCTTATTCAGAGATATATATTTCTGAAGTACTTTGGCCAGATTTTGATGAGTTTGAATTTCATAAAGCAATAATTGATTATCAATCTAGGAATAGGCGTTTCGGCGGTATAGAATCATTACCAAATGAATCTTTTAAAGATTCTTATTGTTCTTCATAATTAAAATGATTAAATCGCCTAGTCAAATAATTAGCGAGATCAGATTTGATTGGGATAAAGAGGAAATTTTAGAAATATTAAAAATGCCTCTCATAGATTTGATGTGGGAATCTCAAGTTGTTCATAGGAATTTTAATAAATATGAAGTTCAATTAGCATCTCTTTACAGCGTAAAAACTGGAGGATGTGAAGAAGATTGTTCATATTGTAGCCAATCAATATACAGTTCTAGCCAAATAAAAAGTCATCCCCAATTTGAAGTTGAAGCTGTTTTAAAGAGAGCTGAAATAGCAAAAAAGAGGGTGCGGATAGGTTTTGCATGGGTTGGGCATGGAGAGAAATTAGAGAAGGTAAATCTTTTAACTCAATGTTGGAGATGGTTAAAGGTGTAAGAGAACTAGGAATGGAGGCATGTGTAACAGCAGGGATGCTTACTGATGATCAAGCTTTGAAACTTGCTAACGCTGGTTTAACAGCTTACAATCACAATCTTGATACAAGTCCTGAGTATTATGAAAATATTATTTCTACGAGAACCTATCAGGATAGATTAGACACCATAAAAAGAGTCAGAGATGCAGGAATAAATGTATGTTGTGGAGGAATAATAGGTCTCGGGGAAAAACAAACAGATCGAGCATCTCTCTTAGAAGTCCTTTCAAACATGAATCCTCACCCCGAGAGTGTACCCATTAACTCATTAGTGGCTATTGAAGGTACAAGATTAGAAGTAAATAATGAAATTGATTCTATAGAGATGATAAGAATGATAGCTGCTGCACGGATTCTTATGCCAAGAAGTAAAATAAGATTAAGCGCAGGCAGGGAAAGTTTAACCAAAGAAGCTCAGATTTTATGTTTTCAATGCGGGGCAAACTCTATATTTTATGGAGATGAATTACTCACAACATCAAATCCATCATTTGAAGATGATAGGAAATTACTTAAAGATGTAGGAGTTCTATTTAATAAAGATTTTGAATCTTGTAATAAAATAGTTTCTTCTTTATGAGACAAACTATTTATAAGGTAGCTTCAATTTATTCCTTCTTCTCGTTTCAAGAAAACTTGATTCTTGATCTGAAGGATAAATTGTTGAGTATCGAGAATACTAATGATCTTTCAGGTTTATTAATAATCTCAAAAGAAGGTATTAACGGAACTATTTGCGCTGAAGAAACTGTAATTGAACAAGTTCTCAAAATAATGAGAAAATTTATTGGTATTAATGAATCAAACCTTAAATTCAGTTATTCAAAAACAAAAATTTTTAAAAAATTAAAAATTAAAATTAAAAATGAAATAGTAACTATGGGAGTGCCTGCAATAAATCCATCAAAAGATGCCGGGACATATGTTGATTCATTCAGATGGAATAAATTAATTAAAGATCGAAATACTCTTGTCATAGATACAAGAAATCATTATGAAGTTTCCATAGGAAGTTTTAAAGAGTCAATCAATCCAAATACTAAAAATTTTAGTGAGTTTCCTGATTGGGTAGATAATAATTTAGAGAAATATATAAGCACTGAAAATTCTAAAAATATTGCTATGTTTTGCACTGGCGGTATTAGATGTGAAAAGGCTACTACTTTACTAAAAAATAAAGGGTACAATAATGTTTTTCATTTAAAAGGTGGGATTCTTAAATATCTAGAAGATATGTCAAAAGAAGAAAGCCTTTTTGAAGGAGAATGTTTTGTGTTTGATAAAAGAGTCGCCTTAGATCACAAATTAGAAAAAGGTTCTTACTCAATTTGTCATGCATGTGGGATGCCAATTTCTATTGAAGATCAAAAAAAAGAACAATATATAGAAGGTATTCAATGTCATTTTTGTATTAACAGATTCACTGAAGAAGATAGAAAAAGATTTAAAGAAAGGCAAAAACAGATAGAAAATTCAAAAAAAACATAAGAAATATTAGATAAATATTATGCAATTAGAAGAATTACAAACTATAGCATTTTCTTTAGGACTAGTAATAAAAATTCAAGTGAGAGAAACACTTGGCTTATGTTTTTTTAAAATTGTTATCGCAGAACGAAAAGATAATATCGTAAAGATATGGGGAGAGATGAAAGGTTGGACATTGTTCAATAAGCAGGGTATTCAGCTTGACACTTTAAGGATACTTAGTAACTCTCCTCCTTTTGTTTCAGAACTAATTTGGGCATCTACAATGGCTTGGGCTATTGATCAAAAAAATAGTGAATATGCAAGATTATTAGCGATTTACGATACAGACGGATACAGTAAAAAACTTGTTAGATATTTTAAATTAATTGGATTTAAAATTGTAAAAGAGGTTGGTTCTAGTCCAATAGATCTTTTACTAAGATTAGTGTGGGGGGGGGCCGGAACATTAATGAAAGGAAACTGTTTCTATATCTTAAAAAAAATTGAAAAAAAACTTTTATTCAATTGATAAACATCAACCAGCGTGATAACTGCTTCTAACTAATGGTCCACAAGAAACTTTTTTAAAACCTAATTTCTTAGAAAAACTTTCTAGATAATCAAATTCTCTTGGTTCCCAATATTTCTTAACTGATAAATGCTTTAATGAAGGTCTAAGGTATTGTCCAATAGTAATTTGATCACAATCAACTTTTTTTAAATCAATAATTGTAGTTTCTATTTCTGCTAATGTTTCTCCTAAACCCAGCATTATTCCTGATTTTGTTTGGATGTTAGGATCAATAGACTTAGCTTTTTTTAATAAACTTATAGAGTTTTTATAACTAGCACCTCTACGAACCTCTTTTTGGAGTCTTTCAACAGTCTCAAGATTATGATTAAAACATATTGGTTTTTTGTCCAAAATGAGTTTAAGTCTTTCTTTTTGGAGTTTATCTTTATCCTTTGAATTTTTACCACCTCCCCATAAATCAGGGGTAAGAACTTCAATTTGAATTTTTGGATCAATTTTTCGAATCTCATTAATCGTAGAAACAAATAAATAAGCTCCATGATCTGGAAGGTCATCTCTAGCTACTGATGTTAATACGACGTATTTTAAATTTAAAATTTTTACTGCTTCTGCGACTTGAATACTTTCATAGCTATTTATCAAACTAGGTTTGCCTTTACTTACTTGACAGAAAGCACAAGCTCTTGAACAAATTGAACCTCCTAGTAAAAAAGTTGCAGTCCCTGAGGCATAACATTCTGCCCTATTAGGACATCTCCCTTCTTCACAAATAGTATGTATATTTGATTTTTTTATTAGTGTTTGTATTTTCTCAAATTCTGAAGCTTTACTAATAGGGAATTTTATCCAAGAAGGAAGCCTCAAAATTTTCTCTAATTTAATCTGATTTTTGTCTTCCATTTTTAAATTAAATTAGTCCTACCTTCTAAGGCTCTTGCCAAAGTAACTTCATCAACATATTCCAGTTCACTTCCCATCGGAAGGCCATAAGCAATTCTAGTAACCTTCGTAAAAGGAGTTAGTAATTTTCCAATATAAAGACTTGTAGTATCTCCTTCAACACTTGGAGTTAGTGCCAGTATTATTTCATCAATCTCGGATTTACTTACTCTCTCTACTAGGCTTCTAATCTCTAACAATTCTGGAGAAATTGAATCCATTGGAGAAATTAACCCCCCAATTACATGGTATACCCCTTTAAACTCTCTTGCTCTCTCTAAAGCGAGTAAATCTTTTGTTTCTGCAACTACACATATTATCTTTTGATTCCTCTCATTGTTTCTACATATTTCACATACTTCATCTGAAGTTAAATTAAAGCATTTTTTACAATGGGCCACATTACTATGAGCCTCTAAAAGTGCTTTAGAGAAATCTCTTATAGTATTTTCAGGTTGTTTTAGAACAAATAATGCTAACCTTTGAGCTGTTCTTGGACCTATTCCTGGAAATCTCTCAAAATGTGCAATTAATTTTGAAAGTGGTTTGGTAAAAGTTATCAAGATTAAATTTCTTCTATAAACAATTTAGACCCATAATTTGTAATTGGTTATATTTGTTTGCTTTTAATGTCTTATTATATTTTAAGTTAATAATTACCAACACCAATGAAAAATATGAAAGTAAAACCTTTTAGAGATTTATTATTAATAATTCTATGTTTTGTACTAAGTGCATGCAGTGGAGGACTAAATTCAGGATTAGAGGCTTATCAGAGTCCTGATGGGAGATACGCCTTTTTATATCCAACGGGTTGGACAAGAGTAAAAGTAGATGGGGGTCCTGAAATTATTTACCACGATCTAATAAATAGTAATGAGACTTTAAGTTTGGTGGTATCAGATGTTAATAAAGAAGTTGAATTAGAGCAATTAGGGGATCCAAAAGAAGTTGGTCAAACATTAATCACAAAGGTCATTGCTCCTGACGGTTCAGGAAGGTCAGTAAAACTTATTGATGCAAATAAAAGAGAAGCATCTAATCATATTTTTTATGATTTAGAGTATGAATTAAATCTGAATGATCAAGATAGGCACGAACTTGCGACAGTAGTAATAGACAGAGGAACCTTGTATACTTTTGCCGTAGGAACAAATGAGGAGAGATGGAATAAAGTCGATGGGATGTTTACCAATGTTATTGAGTCCTTTAACTTCTTAATTTAAGAAAAAAAAAGTTCTAAATACCAACTTGAACATTCCATAGATCTGAATAAACATTTTTATTATTAAGCAAAATTTCATGTTTTCCGCTCTCAATAATCTTGCCATTATCTAAAACAATAATATTATCGGCATTTTTAATTGTACTTAATCTATGAGCTATAACTATCGTTGTTCTTTCTTTAGTTATTTTGGATAATGATTTTTGAA
>JAOOLH010000027.1 GCA_028408675.1 Prochlorococcus sp. AH-716-K03
AAGATTTATATCTAATGCTCCTAATACCAAATATTATTCTGAAAATAGTTCAAAAAAATTTCAATTGAGTTCAAATGAAAGAAATTTTGAAGATTGGATATGGGGTAAGCATTCTGTTTTTGCCGCCTTAAATAGTGAAAGACCAATTAATCGAATATGGTGTACTTCAGAAATTTTTTCCTCAGAAAAATTTTACATATTATTAAAAAAACTCAAGTCCAATGGGGTTTTAATAGAGGAGGTCACTTGGTCCAGGCTATCGCAACTAACATCCGGAGCTGTTCATCAAGGAATTGCTTTACAACTTGCTTCTACTCAATCAATATCTTTAGAAAAATTAATTGATATATCTAAAAGTAATGCCTCTAATCCTATTATTGTTGCTTTGGATGGTGTGACAGATCCACACAATATTGGTGCAATTATTAGATCAGCAGAAGCTTTTGATTGTAAAGGAATTATTGTTCCTCAAAGAAGATCTGCAGGTTTAACTGGGACTGTTGCGAAGGTTGCCGCTGGAGCATTAGAGCATATACCAGTAAGCAGAGTAGTAAATCTAAATAGAGCTATTGATGTATTAAAGAAAAAGGGTTTTCTTATTATTGGTTTATCTGGCGAAGGGCAAGTTTCCATTTCGGAATTTAGGGAAAAAGCCCCTTTTGTTGTAATAGTTGGAGATGAAAATAAAGGAATTTCTTTGCTAGTTCAAAAAAAATGTGATTATTTACTTAAAATTCCTCTCAAAGGTAAAACTTCAAGTTTAAATGCTTCCGTAGCTGCTGCTATTTCTTTATGTTACTTATCCAGTAATTAAAATAATTAACTCGTAAAATTCGTTTTGTTGATTAAGGGTTTATTGTAGTTTCAATATATATATTGATTTAATAAACATAACTTGAATTATTAGTTAAAAATTGTATAGAATTTAACAAGAATTGATGGTCTTTAAAAGAGGGCCAAAAAAATTGATTAGAAATTTCGGTAACAAACTTGGTTTAGCTTGGTGGGCAAAAGTTCAGACTGAAAACCCTTCCGTAACTTATTGGTATGGTCCATTTCTGACAAAACGTAGTCTTAATGAAAATTTAGAAATATTTCTTTCTGATCTTTCAGACGAGGGTTCAACAGATATTAAACACAATATCGTTAGATGTAATAAAGAAGAACCATTAACTGTTTAACAACTAATTTAATCTGATTTCTGGATTTTGATATGAACTTTAATTCTTTTAGAAAGGAAATAAATAGTGGAAATGCTTCAGTAAAGGAATTAGTTAATGATTTCTTTTTAAAAATAGATTCATTAAACCCCAAAATAAATGCTTATACGTGCTTAACAAAAAACATTGCTGAATCTCAATCAGCAATCATTGATAAATTAATTACTAATAATCAACAACTCCCTCCTCTTGCAGGAATACCTATTGCGATAAAAGATAATATTTGTACGAAGGGAGTTGTTACTTCTTGTTCAAGTAAAATGCTTCAAGACTTTATTCCACCATACGAATCTTCTGCATCAGGTAAATTATGGTCTTCGGGTGGGGTTTGTATTGGGAAAACTAATCTAGACGAATTTGCGATGGGTAGTTCCACTGAGACCTCCGTATTTGGTACCACCTCAAATCCTTGGGATTTAAATAGAGTCCCTGGTGGAAGTTCTGGTGGAAGCGCAGCTTCAGTTGCAGCTGGTTTATGCTTAGCGGCTATTGGCTCTGATACTGGAGGGTCGATTAGACAACCAGCTTCTTTTTGTGGAGTAGTAGGTTTAAAACCCACTTATGGAAGAGTTAGTAGATGGGGATTAATTGCATTTGCAAGTTCTCTAGATCAAATAGGTCCAATTACAAATACTGTTGCTGATGCCGCAGAAATTCTCTATGCTATTTCCGGGAAGGATCCTTTTGATTCAACGTGTCTCGACAAACCTGTACCTAACTATTTATCAGATATAGATAATTCTATAAAAGGCATAAAAATAGGCATTATTGAAGAATGTTTTAATCATCCTGGACTTGATCCTGAAGTAAAGGATTCTGTTATTTCTGGTATTGAAAGATTAGAATCTTTAGGAGCTGAAATTTATGATGTAAAATGTCCAAGATTTAATGATGGAATAGCTACTTATTATGTAATTGCTCCATGTGAGGCTTCTGCAAATTTAGCAAGATATGATGGTGTTAAATATGGGTACAGATCTGAAGGAGAATCTAATTTATTAGAAATGACATCCAAGAGTAGAGCTGAAGGGTTTGGAGATGAAGTTCAAAGAAGGATATTGATTGGAACATATGCTTTATCCTCCGGATATAGTGATGCGTATTACAAGAAAGCTCAGAGAGTTAGAACCTTAATTAGAAAGGATTTTGATAGTGCTTTTGATAAAGTTGATGTTTTATTAACACCCACATGTCCTTCTACTGCATTTTTAAAGGGAGATTTTGTAAATGACCCATTATCTATGTATTTGTCTGATCTTTTAACTGTTCCAGTTAATCTTGCGGGACTTCCTGCTATTAGTATTCCGTGTGGATTTGATAAAAAGGGCTTACCTATTGGTCTTCAATTAATAGGAAATGTTTTAGAGGAAAAAAGAATTTTAAACGTTGCTAATGTATTTGAAAAAGATGCTGATGTCATTAAGAACAAACCAAAAATTAAAATTTGAATTAATAATTAATTTGTGTGAGTAAAATATAGAATTTTTTAAAATATTCTGTATGTTATAGATATAAAAATCTGATCAAATATGGGATTTGTTCCACTCCATAATCATAGCGATTACAGTCTTCTAGATGGAGCAAGTCAAGTTTCGAAAATAGTTGATAGAGCTGCTGAACTCGGTATGGATTCAATTGCATTAACTGACCATGGTGTCATGTATGGTGTTCTTGATTTAGTAAAAAAATGCAAGGATAAAGGTATAAAACCTATTATTGGCAACGAAATGTATATAATCAATGGATCAATTGAAGATCCCCAGCCAAAGAAGGAAAAAAGATACCATTTAGTAGTTTTAGCTAAAAATCATATAGGCTATAAGAATCTTGTAAAATTGACAACAATTAGTCATCTTAGAGGGATGAGGGGAAGAGGTATCTTTTCTAGACCTTGCATTGATAAATCACTTTTAGAAAAATATAAAGATGGCCTTATTATTTCAACAGCATGTTTAGGTGGAGAGATACCACAAGCAATTTTAAAAGGAAGGATAGACGTTGCTGAGAGTATTGCTATTTGGTACAAAAAATTATTTAGGGATGATTTTTATCTAGAAATACAAGATCATGGATCTATAGAAGATAGAATTGTTAATGTTGAATTAATAAGAATTGGAAAAAAATTCGATATAAAAGTAATTGCTACTAATGATGCTCATTACATTTCCAACATGGATGTTGAAGCGCATGATGCATTACTTTGCGTCCTTACAGGGAAATTAATAAGTGATGAAAAGAGATTGAGATATACAGGAACAGAATATATTAAATCTGAGAATGAAATGCTTAGACTTTTTAACGATCATATTGATGAGGAATCTATAAATGAAGCCGTTAACAATACGGTTGAGGTTTCACAAAAGGTTGAAGAGTTTGAACTGTTTGGGACCTACAGAATGCCTAAATTCCCATTAAAAGAAGAGGAGGATTCCTTATCTTTTTTGATGAAAATATCTAAGGAAGGACTTTTAAAAAGACTTAACAAAACTAATATTGATGAAGTAGATGAAATTTATGTTAAAAGATTATCTTCAGAATTAAAAATAATTAATGACATGGGTTTCCCAGATTATTTTTTAGTTGTTTGGGACTATATAAAATATGCTAGAGATAATTCAATACCTGTTGGTCCAGGCAGAGGTTCCGCAGCTGGTTCGCTTGTCGCATATTCTCTTAATATTACTAACATTGATCCTGTAACTCATGGATTGTTATTTGAAAGATTCTTAAATCCTGCAAGAAAGTCTATGCCTGATATTGATACGGATTTTTGTATTGACAGGAGAAATGAGGTTATTGATTATGTAACTAATAGATATGGTGAAGATAAAGTGGCACAAATAATTACCTTTAATAAAATGACATCTAAAGCTGTGTTGAAGGATGTTGCAAGAGTTTTAGATATTCCCTACGGGGAATCGGATAAATTGGCTAAGTTAATTCCAGTTGTAAGAGGAAAACCATATAAGCTCCATGAAATGATTGATAAAAATTCTCCTACTCCCGAATTTAGAGAAAAATATTTAAAAGATAATATAGTAAAGAAATGGGTAGATTTAGCACTAAGAATTGAAGGAACTAATAAAACTTATGGTGTTCACGCAGCCGGTGTTGTCATAGCTTCTGAACCCTTAGATATGCTCGTACCTCTTCAGCGGAATAATGAGGGACAAATAATCACACAATATTCAATGGACGACATTGAATCGCTAGGCTTATTAAAAATGGATTTCTTAGGACTTAAAAATCTTACAATGATTGATAAGACAATTTCTTTAATAGAATCTTCAACTGGAGAAAAACTTAATATTGATGATTTACCTCTAAATGATAATAAAACTTTTGATCTCATTGGAAGAGGAGATTTAGAGGGAATCTTCCAACTAGAATCCTCGGGGATGAAACAAGTTGTTAAAGACTTTAAGCCAAATTCACTTGAAGATATTTCATCTATTTTAGCTCTTTATAGACCTGGCCCTCTTGATGCCGGTCTTATACCAAAGTTTATAAATAGAAAAAATGGAAGTGAAAAAATAGACTTTCCTCACCCCTTTATTGAATCAATTCTTACTGAAACATATGGAATAATGGTATATCAGGAACAAATCATGAAAATAGCTCAAGATTTGGCTGGCTATTCTCTTGGTGATGCTGATTTACTACGAAGAGCAATGGGTAAAAAGAAAGTCTCTGAGATGGTTAAACATCGCAATATTTTCATTGAGGGATCTTGCAAGAAAGGGGTAGATAAAAAAATTGCCAATGATCTTTTTGATCAAATGGTTTTATTTGCTGAATATTGTTTTAATAAAAGTCATTCAACCGCATATGGAGCAGTTACATATCAAACTGCTTTTTTAAAAGCTCATTTTCCAGTTGCTTATATGGCTTCTCTTCTTAGTGTTAATGCTGGTTCTAGTGAAAAAATGCAGAGATATATTTCTAATTGCTATTCAATGGGAATCGAAGTCATTTCACCAAGTATAAATTTATCTGGTACCGACTTTACAGTTAAGAATGATCAAATTTTATTTGGATTATCCGCAATTAAAAATTTAGGTGATTCTGCAATAAAAAAGATAATAGAGAATCGTGATAAACAAGGGTACTTTAAATCATTATCTGATTTATGCGATCGTTTACCATCTAATGTTTTAAATAAAAGGAATCTTGAATCATTAATTCATTGTGGAGCTCTTGATGAATTTTCTGAAAATAAAAATAGAGCTCAACTCCTCTCAGATCTTGAATATGTAATGGAGTGGGCATTATCTCGTAACCGTGATCGTCTATCTGGCCAAGGAAATCTATTTGACTCTACTAGTGATAATGAAAATAAACAATTTACTTTATCTCAACGATCCAAGGTGGATGATTATTCGCTGATTGAAAAACTAAAATTAGAAAAACAACTTTTAGGTTTCTATTTATCAGATCATCCTTTAAAACATTTAGCAAAGCAAGCTAAACTTGTTTCTCCTATAAGTATCTCTAAATTAGAAGAATCTCAAGATAGAGCAAAGGTTTCACTTGTTGGAATGATTCCTGAATTAAAGCAGATTACGACAAGAAAAGGAGACAGAATGGCTATAGTTCAATTAGAAGATCTTTCTGGATCTTGTGAGGCAATTGTTTTCCCGAAAACATATTGTAGGTTGTCTGAATATCTTCTTACTGATACTAGATTATTAGTTTGGGGTACTATTGATAAAAAGAGTGACAAGACACAGTTAATTATTGATGATTGTAGGGAAATTGATAACTTGAAATTACTTGTTATTGATCTGGATAGTTCCCAAGCTTCAGATATCAGAATTCAAAATACAATAAGAGATTGTTTAGTCAAATTTAAACCAGACAGAGATAAATGTGGAATTAAGATTCCAGTTTTAGCTGCTGTTTCGAATAATGATTCTGTAACTTATGTTAAGTTTGGAGACCAATTTTGTGTTGGAGATATTCTCGGGGTTTCTAAATTACTTAGAGAAAGATCCTTTCAAGTAAATTTGAAATCACTAGTTAACTGAATTATTTTTTATCTTCAAAGTTTTGAGAAGCTGGCCGGAATGCGGCCTTTGCTCTTTCTATATTCAAAGGTATGTTTTCTATACCAAAAAAACTACCAGGTTCCTTATCCCAGCTTGCAGATAATATTCCAAAACTAAGACCTCCAAGTCCTAACAAGAAGAATAATGCTGAAATTGCAATTGTTGATGATGGAGGTATTTCAGCAATATTTTTTGTGACAATTATATAACTTACAACAAATACTGACATGCCCACAACAGTTGGAATACCTGCTGTGAAAAATATTCTTTTGGCCATCCTATCCGCAACATATTTAGGGATGCCAGTAGATTGTCTTTTCTCTGAAGTTTTAGTTAGAACTTGTTTGTCTATATTTCTAAAAGCATTGCTTTCGGATATTTTTTTCTTTTTAGTTAAATTTTTCTTTTTACCTTGTTTTTTTTTCATTAATGGAATTCATCCCCTGATTCCAATTTTTTTTACGAGATCTTGATAATTTTGTGAATTTTTACCTTTTATGTATGAAAGTAACCTTTTTCTTTTTCCTATCATCTTTAATAAGCCTTGCCTCGAGGCATAATCATGAATATTTCCTTGAAGATGGTCGCTTAATTTAGATATCCTTTCAGATAGCATTGCAACTTGAACTTCAACAGATCCAGTATCTGTTGCATGTACTTGATGTGATTCTATGAGTTTTTGTTTTTCTGCTGTATTGAGTGTCATTAAATTAATCTACTTTATTATATTTTACTACTTTATTGGCCATAATTACTATTATTTATTATCAAGATAGTTCATAGCTTCTTTTAATAAATATTCAAATGAAATAGTACCATTCTCAATGTTCAACTTTTTATTATTATTAATATCATTAATAAGCTTAGGAAATAAGTTCTTGATATCCCTCTTGGGGTAATTTAAAGATTGAAGTGTTGTCTCAATATCTTGAAAAATTGAATTTAATTTATTATTTTGAATAAAATTACTTTTATCCGAATTTTCTTTTTCAATTTGTTTAATTATATCTTTACTTTTTAATTCAAGGATTATTCGGTCTGTCATTTTATGTCCAATTCCCTGAACTGAACTTATAGACTTTTTGTCATTATTTGTTATGGCATAAATTATTTGATCCAATGTAAATTTATTTAATAAAGCCATACCTATTTGAGATCCAAGACCCTTAATATTTAAAATTTGATTAAAAAAATCTCTTTGATCCTTAGAGGTAAAGCCAAAAAGGAAGTCAGAATCTTCTTTTTTAATATGCTTTAGCCATAAAATTATATTTTTTTTTGAATTTTTATTTTTATTAATATCAATAATAACTGATTTTAAGGTTTGAATTTCGTAACCTAATCCCTGACAGTTAATTAAAATATAAAATTTATGACTTATTTGCCATGAGCTTACTAATTCTCCCTTTATCCAACTAATCAATTAACCACCATCCACTTGACAACCTATAAGAGCTCCAGCTGTACCAGCTGCTGGAACTGCCCAAAATCTATCTTTGCCTCTGGATGAAGAAAGAGCAATTCCAGCCCCAAGGAGGCCACCAATTACAGAACCCTCACTGCAATCATTATCGTCTATATTTTGAGCTTTTTCTCCTCCACATGGGATTTCAACATCAATTTCGTAATTTCTTACATATCCAGGACTTGATTTAGTTCCAGGAATATATTCTTCCCTATATTCAGTCCTGGTACATGTTACAGATTTAGGCGTAGATGCTTTAACTTGTAGAAATGGATAAAAACTGAATAGTGCCAATAAGAAAAACTTCATTACTAAAATAACTCTATAGATTTATTTTAAATCTTTTTTAGTATTTTGCTAGTAGAGATAATAGTTCCTAACAAAACAAGCATTGATCCCATAATGAAATTTATATTTATTAATTCATTAAAAAACAAAATTCCCCATAAAGAGCCAAAAAATACTTGTAAATAATTTATTGTTGCGGCTTCTGAAGTTGGTAATTTCTTAATTCCAATTGTTAAAAATATTTGCCCACATTGTGTGAACAGACCTATACCGAGGATCCAAATTAATTCATTAATATTGGGTGTCACCCAATTAATTAACACAATTGGGGTTAATATTATCACTGAAATCAAAGGAAAATATTTGATTATAATGAAAACATCTTCTGTTAATGATAATTTCTTTACTGTTATGTAAGCCAATGATGTTGATATAGCACCAAGAAATGCTATTACTACACTAAAATTACTAAGGTCAACGTTTAAGCTAGATAATTGAGAGGGATTTAAAATTATTAATATTCCAATCCAACCTATTACAGATGCAATAATTATATTTTTAGTAATCTTTTCATTAATAAGAATTCCAGCAAAAATAGATATGAATATAGGGTATGTGTATTGGATAACAGTTGAAATATTTAGAGGCATATTTCGTATAGCAAAAAAAATACAAACTAATGCTATTGTTCCTAAAAAACCTCTTAAAATTAATAAAGGTATATTCTTCCCCCAGGGATTTATGTTCCTTTTATTTATTATTAAGGATGTTATTAATAAGCTTACTAATGATCTAAAAAATACTAATTCATATATAGGTATTCTATTATCAATTTTTTTTACACACACAGTCATGAGGCTGAAAAAAAATGATGAAAATAATAAATTTACTTTATTAAATGATTTATTATTTTGATTTAAAAATTCGATTAGCATTACTAAAAATGATTTTATTGTGAAATAAAGTAGATTCTTTTAAAATTTTGAACTATAACAAAGTGAAAATAATGAATTCTTTTTTAGAAAAATATATAAATGGGACCTTCGATACATCCAAGAACTATTCAGGAGGTGAAGGATAAAGCTGATATTGTAGATGTTATTTCTGAACATATTGTATTAAAGAAAAAGGGAAAAGAATTTGTTGGTATATGTCCTTTTCATGATGATAGTAAGCCATCTATGACGGTTTCTCCTACGAAACAATTTTATTATTGTTTCTCCTGTGGAGCTGGAGGTAATTCTATTAAATTTTTGATGGAGTTTACACGTAATAACTTTACTGATGTTGTTCTTTCACTTGCAAAAAAGAATGATATTAATGTAATAAATGTAGACGGCCCACAGCAAGAACTATATAAAAAACAATTATCTAGAAGAGAGGAACTCTACAAGATTCTTCGAGTATCAAAGGATTGGTTTAAGTCTCAATTAAATAATTCCTTGGGTAGAAAAGCTCATAATTATTTAATTTCTCAAAGAAATTTAAATATTAAAAATATTAATGATTTTGAATTAGGTTATGCTCCTGATTCATGGAATGATTTATTCAATTATCTTTCAAATGTTGAGAAATTTCCATTAAAATTGATTTTAAGCGCTGGTCTTGTTGTCTCAAAGGAAAATTCTAATAAGGTATACGATCGTTTTAGAAATAGATTGATTGTCCCTATCTTTGATTTGCAAGGCCGCGTAGTTGCTTTTGGGGGGAGATCTCTTGATGCTCAGGAACCTAAATATTTAAATTCTCCTGAATCAGAGGTTTTTGAAAAGGGTAAAATGCTATTTGCATTCGATAAAGCATCCGCCAATATTAGAAAAAGAGACAAGGCATTGGTAGTAGAAGGTTATTTTGATGTTATTTCACTTCATTCAAAAGGGATAACGAATTCGGTTGCTTCTCTTGGGACTGCATTAAACAAATATCAAATATCACAGCTTTGTAGATGTACTGATAGTAAAAATATAATAATCAATTTTGATTCAGATAATGCAGGGAAATTGGCTACAAAAAGGGTTATAAACGAAGTTGAAAGTTTATCTCTGCATGATCAAATAAACTTAAAAATACTTCAAATAAAATCATTTAAAGATCCTGATGATTTCCTTAAAAGTAATACTCCAGAAGATTATTTTAATTTAATAGATAATGCTTCTTACTGGATTGATTGGGAGATTGATCAAATTTTTGATAATAAAGACTTATCTAAATCGGATATTTTTCAGAGTGTTATATCTTCATTAGTTAAGTTATTAGGTAAATTACCTCAATCAGCTACTAGAACTCATTATTTACAGAAAGTCTCTGAAAGATTAAGTATGGGACAAGCAAGATTAGCCATTAAATTTGAAGAAGACCTTAGAAAACAAGTTAAAGGTTTTCGTTGGCATGGACGATCAAAAAAATTTGAACAACCTAATGAAATTAGTCAACGTGAAAAAAATGAATCAGAGATAATTTTTTATTATCTGCATTGCCCTGAACTTAGGCTTTTTATTCGAGAAGAATTACTTAAACGGGAAATTGAGATTTTTAATACTAAATATGTACGTCTTGTTTGGGAGGCAATATCAGATATAGAAGTAGATAATTTGGGTAAAAATTATTTACATGATATAAGTAATACTGAAAATAAAAAATTATATAGTCACTTTATTTCAATTAAATTGATTTCACTTTTGCCTGACTACTTAGCTCTAAATGATTTAGAAGCTTCAAATAAAATTAATATTTTTGTTAACCCTGATGAATTATTTTTAGCCACTTTAAAAAGTCCAAAACATAATCTTCTTGGAACTTTATCTCTACTTGAACGATATAAATCATTGAAAAGATGTAGACATCTTATTGAATCATGGAGTTCTCAAAGACTAAAAACTTTAGAAAATTGCATATCTATTTTAATTGATAATTCTTCCTTAGAATTATCAGATTCTAATAAAGAGATTGAAGATGTTTTCAAAGATTTAAACTCTGACGCGCTGAAATTTCAAGAACTATATTATCTTGAAAGACAGCATATTAATTTCCTTGATAAACAACGTTGTGGAAACTTTGCTTCTAATCAATAAATTTTTATGAATTTATAAACAATAACTTTTCAATATTTCTTTTACTTTTCTTGGCTTATCTTCCATAACATAAGCCTCTAATTCTTTTTCATAATTTCCAGATAATTGTACTGATGAATTCAACGCTTTTAATTTACCTTCATGGATTTTATCTTCTATGTTTTTAATAACTCCTGTTGGTTTGTTGTTATTGCATGACTGTACTAAATGAGTAGCCTCATGCCTCAATGCTCTTCTAATATTAATATTTGTTTTGTGATTATCATATCGTTCGTCTTTTCTATAACCTCCTAATACTTTAGCGTTATTAGTGCAAATAACTATTACTTTTTCTTTTCTTTTAAAAAATCCAGCATATTTTTTATTCATCAAGCAAAGAGCTGTATTTTCCTCTATTGAATGATTAGTTTTATTGATTAACTCTATAATTTCTTTATCTATCTTACTTAAAAATAATATAAATTCCATTTTTTTTTATGATTTAATAGTTGGGATTTTTTTAATATTTGTTGTAGATACGGGACTTAATGAATTTCTGTTCATACCCCATTCTTGTCTTCTTTTTGTAATTGCCCATGTAATTGCTTTATTCTTAAATTTTTTATTCAAGGAGTCAATTGTTTTCATGAGAATGATTGATTTGTTTTTATCTTCTTGAGACTCGTAATTGATAATTGATTGCTGCAAATATTTGCTATTAGTTAAATCCTGCATCAAAACTCCAGCTTTTGATAATTTATATTCAGGATTATAAATCTTTTTAGATAATGCGACTACTATTTTTAAAATAGTACTTGTATTATCTGTTGCATTTATAAGCTTTTTATAAGCACTCTTTTGATAAGCATCATTTGAATAATGACTAGTTCTTGCAAATACAGTAATGGTAGATGATTTCAGGTTTTGACTTCTCATTTTTTCAGATGCTTTTATTGCATAAATCGCTAATGCTTGAGTCAAATCCTCTAATTTTGTGATTGGTTTGCCAAAGCTTCTACTTACTTGAATCTCTTTCTTGGGCTTCTTAGTTGTTTCTATCGGAAGACAATTATTACCTTTTAATTCTAATTGCAATCTTTTTCCTGTTATCCCTAGTTTCTTTATGATTTCATCTTCATCCATATCTCTTAATTCTTTTGCATTTTTAATCCCTTTTTTTTTTAACCAAATAGATGTTTGTTTACCAATACCCCAGATTTTCTCTATACTAATTTTTCTTAAGTAATCACTCTCATCATAGACTCTAAATAAATCAAATATACCTGCTGAATAATCAATATTCTTAGCTAGCTTATTAGCAATTTTTGCTCTTACTTTGTTTTCTCCTATTCCTATCGTTAAGGTTATTCCCAGGTTTTGATATATTAAGCACCTTAATTTTCTTGCCCAAGGATTTAAATTCTTATCTTTAGGTCTAATAATTGAGACAAAAGCTTCATCAATAGAATAAATCTCTATTTCTTCAGAATAATCCTTTAATAAGTTCATTAATCTCTTGCTGATGTCACCATAGAGCGAGTAATTTGAACTTAAAACCGCGACTCCTAATCTATTCAACCTTTCTTTGATTTTAAAATAAGGAATCCCCATTTTTATTTTCAAAGCGCGAGCTTCAGGACTTCTTGCAATAATACATCCGTCGTTATTAGATAAGATTACTACTGGTTTATTTCTTAAATGCGGATTAATACTTTGTTCACATGATGCGTAAAAATTATTGGCATCTATTAGAGCTATTGCTTTATTACGCGAGCTTTTGCTTTTCATAAGTAATTATGTATCGAATAGATTACAACCCCCCAAATCTGTATATCAATATGATTTCTAAAACTGATGTCTGGATAATTATGATTTTCTGCTTTTAAATATAATTCATTATTTTTTATGGATAATCTTTTTATTGTGAATTCTCCATCTATCATCGCAATGACAATATTACCTGGCTTGGCAGTTAAACTCTTGTCTACAATTACTAGATCTTTATCTTTAATTCCTGAATTTATCATCGATTCACCTTTAACTCTAAGAAAAAAAGTACTAAAAGGATTAGATATTAAATGCTCATTTAAATCAATATTTTCCTCTGTATAGTCATCTGCAGGAGAAGGGAAACCTGCTGATATCGAATCACTTAATAATGGAATCTTTACTTTTTTAAAAGTTGAACCAGAAGTATTCAAAATTTTAATACATAGTACATATATACTATATATTAAAATTTAGAAATTGTGTTAGTCTTTAGAGTTTTATATATTAATCTTTTATCTTCTATTTTAAGCACGATGATAAGGAGAATTGTTTGAAATAGAAATAGCTCTATAAATTTGTTCGAGTAGAATTAATCTTGAAAGTTCATGAGGAAAAGTAAGAGGAGATAGGCTTAGTAGAAGATGTGATTTTTTTTTAATATCAGGAGGAATACCATCTGTGTCACCAATGAGAAAATGAATTTTTTTATTTTTAAAATTTAAAAGTAAAGAAGTTAATTCAATAGAACTAAAAGATTTACCTTCTTCAGAAAGGCAAATAATAATATTATTAACTGGAATATTATTAATATTAAAACTTTTAGACTCATTAATAATGAGGTCAGGCATTCTTTTTTTGTATTGATTAATCCCTTCTCTTATCCAATTTTTTTTAATTTTACCAATAGCATTAATTGATAATCTATTACTTTGAATCATATAAAAAATAGAAAATTTCCATTATTCATCAAGAAGATAATTAAATTCATCATATAGCTCATCTTCGATCGATAAATCATGTGAGTAATAAGTTTTTCTAGAATCTAAATTATGAAAAGTATCCTCACTTTTTTTTAATAATGGATTTTCTTTTATTGTTTCATTTATATTGTCAGAATTATCAATTATAGAATAAAAAATTTTGGAAGGGTCATCAACATTGGATAAGTTATTAGGTTCCTGCGGATTTTTATTTGAGTTATTATTCTTAATAAAATTGCTTTCTGTTATAAAAGTACTAAGTTTATCTGAATTTTTTTTTGATAGGCTCATACTCTTTAATATAGATATATATTTAATTTAAACATATTAATTCTATTTTGGATGAATACAAAAAACTATCATCAAAAAAAAAGATTTGGTCAACATTGGTTAGTAAATAATCTGATATTAGAGAAAATAAAAGAAGTATCGGAACTTGAAGAAAAAGATTTTATTCTTGAAATTGGTCCAGGAAGAGGAGCTTTAACATCAAAATTGCTAGATTCAAAAATTGATAGATTACACGCAGTTGAATTGGATAAGGACTTAATTGATCATTTAAATAATAAATTTAAAAATGATAAAAAATTTTCACTTCAGCAGGGGGATATTCTATCAATAAATCTTGAATCAATAAATGAAAAAATCACAAAAGTGATAGCTAATATTCCTTATAATATTACAGGCCCAATATTGGATATTTTCATAGGAAGATTAGGCATAATTAGTAAAAATAATTACGAAAAAATAATTTTTCTGATGCAAAAGGATGTTGTAGACAGAATCTTATCTAAGGATGGTAATACGAATGCAGGTGCTCTTAGTGTGCGAATGCAACTCATGTCAAATATAAAAAAAATATGCGATGTGCCCCCATCAGATTTTAACCCACCACCAAAAGTATTTTCTTCTTTGGTTGTTTTTGAACCATTAAGACCAGAGTTGAGATTAGATATAAAAATAGAGAAATATATTGATAAACTTCTTCGAATTTCATTTAACTCACGAAGAAAAATGATAAGAAATACTCTTAATTCAATACTTTCTGAGGATGAGATAAAGAAATTATCGAAATCATCTGATATATGCTTTAATTTAAGACCTCAAGATATTTCAATTAATAAATGGATTAAGCTTGCAGAAGCCTGTATTAAAATAAAATATGAGAACTAGTTAGATGTCAGAATCACCATCAAAAATTCGTGTTAAATCACCAGCTAAGATAAACCTTCATCTTGAAATTATCGGTAAAAGAGAGGATGGTTATCATGAGTTAGCAATGATAATGCAAAATATTGATCTTTATGATTATATAGAATTTGAGAATAATCAAATAGGTGAGATTGTATTAAACTCTGATAGCAAAGATCTAGATATAAATAATGATAACTTAATAATAAAAGCAGCGAATTATTTAAAGGAGATATCAAATAATCTGAATTTAGGAGCTAATATATTTTTAAAAAAAAATATTCCTATTGGTGCTGGCTTAGCTGGTGGTTCTAGCAATGCTGCCGCAACATTAATTGGACTTAATAAATTATGGAATTTAAATCTAAAATATGAAATAATTCTCTCCCTTTCAGCAAAATTAGGTTCAGATGTACCTTTTTTTATAAATGGAGGAAGTCAATTTTGTTTTGGTAGGGGCGAGATTCTTGAAGAATACAATTCTAAATTTGAGTATGGTGTAATACTTCTAAAAAATCCAAAAATTTCAATCTCAACGGCAGAAACTTATAAAAAATATAGTAAAGAATTTTGTTCAAAATATTTTACGGAATCATACAAAACAAATGTCATTAGAAATTCATTAAGAAAAAATGGATTCAATAATGAAAAATTACAACGTCAAATGATAAATGTAAAAAATGATTTACAAACTATAGTTGAAAAAGAAAATGATTCAGTAAGGCTGGCATTATATTTACTTTCAAATTTAAAAAATTGTTTTTCGTTTTCAATGAGTGGTTCAGGCCCAACATGTTTTGCTCTATTCAATGATATAAATGAAGCTACTAATGTTTTTGAATATAATAAAGAAATATTTAATAGTAATGGATTTGATGCGTGGGTCTGTAAATTAATTAA
>JAOOLH010000028.1 GCA_028408675.1 Prochlorococcus sp. AH-716-K03
TCAATAACCTTTTTACCCTTGATCTGTTTGAGTTAACCAACAAGTAAGATCTAGCCATTATTTTTTAAGGATAAAAGTCAACCTTCCAACGCATTAAGCAATAACTTAAAGGATTATATCCATTGCAATTCAGAAACTTGAATATTTTTACAGCAAAATGATGGAAACTAGCATCATTGAAAAATGCCCAACCAAAATAAATAGCAAATGCAGTTACAACAAACGCAGCATATTGAAGCCAATGCATTCCAGACTTATCAACACCATTTTTATCAAAATTAGAATTACCCATTTAAAGGATTGGATATGCTATCCAACCAAATAAGGCGTAATTAATAATTACAGCCATGAAGCCTATCATTGCCAACCTCCCATTTGTTCTTTCCGCAATAAACCAGTAAGTATTTGGCCATTCAAAAATTTCCCCCATATTGGATATTTGATCTTCTGAAAGTTGAGTCTCTTTGGGAGTATTGTCCTGATCAAGATAATAATTACTATCTGGGTAATAGCTTTCACTTCGAATATTGTCTGCTTTTTTTTCAATCATTTTATTAGAAATTTAGACTTAAAGTATTTTAAAGAGTAAAAAAGCTAAATAGGGTAAAAATAAACTTTTAGAAGAAGCTTGGAAGCCTTTCATTCCTAATTAAATCAATTTGTAGAATTTAACCACATAAATCACACCTCCAACGAGGATTAATATTGCTGCCCCATAAAAAAGAAATGGGATAATTGGATATTTATATAATGTAGCCCTTACTTTTTTTTGTACAGATTCCTTATCAAATTTTGGCAACTCTACAGGTTTTTCTCTGCGCGGAACACCTAATTCTTTTCTTCTTTTAGCTTCACCCATAATTAATAAGAAAAGGGGTTAATTTTTCTAATTTTAGATCGATTATCAATAATAATATTAAGATTTTTATTTATTAATAGTTGTAGGAAGGCCAACAGCAGATGCCGCAACTACATAAAGAACAGCTGGTTCATTTCCTATATTTTCAACAAAATGTTCATCGCCATAATTGCTTTCTATTAATGATTGCTTTGATGAAAAGTAATTAACAACATCTCCTCTAGTATGCTTTAATTCTCCTTTAGCAAGATAAACAACCATTGGAGCTGGATGAGTGTGAATTGGAGTCTTTACACCAACAGGGATAATTACCTTGAAAAATCTAAGCTCGGCTTGCTTCCACCTAGGGTAAGAAATCTTTTCCCCTCCTAGACCTTTTGTACTTTGAATAAGAGGTATTACTTCAATCTTTTCTTGAGCTTTAGCAATTTCCAAGGGTAGAAGAACTGATGAAATTGTTATTAATGAGATTAAAAGATTTCTAAATTTTTGCAAAAAAAGCAGCCAATTCTCCCTTATTGTAGCTCGACTTTCAATTAAAAGTAACTTGAAATTGCAGTTGAATCATAAATCTGACCAGCTCCTTCAATTAATGGTTTTACTGCTGGATCTTCAAACATAGCCAATGATTTACCTTCTTCACCCTGCTCAATGAGAATTACACTAGTTGGATTATCTTTCTTTAAACCTTTATATAAGCAAATAATTCCACGTTCTTTATTCATTTGTATATTTTCTTCGCTGTCATAAACAGCAGCCCATTCTTCATAAGGGACACTAATTTTGAATGTGAAACAGTAGTTTCAAGAGACAGAAAAGAAGATAATTACTCTGTATTTTAGGACAAATGTCATTCAATATAATCATACGGACTTAGAGCTATTACCAGGGAGAACAAGGTTGCTTGAGAAAGAGATATGAGCGGGCTTTTGGTTATTTATGCAACGCATTACAATATTTTTTACTTTTTAAGACTAATAAATTTTCTTTTAATTCCAGATAATAATCTATAGCCTCACTTGCTTATTTTGCTTGCTCTCGCATTTTGCGTAGCGGGTACTTTGGGAGCACTAGGTCGCAGGTTCATATCATGTCGCCCCTACTCCAACAATCCAAGTTATAGATATTAATAAGAACATCTCTTTTATATTGCTTGTTCATTCTCACATGAGAAAAAAGGATGAGGGCTATAGGAAGCTCTAGCATCTTCGAAGATTCCGTAAATGGATCTTAAAAGTAACTCTTAAATATAGAAGTCTTTTTCCATCCTTCCTCTAATAATTTCTTATATTCGTTTCTTGCATCTTCAATACTTTCAACTCTGCTTCCTTTCATAACTGGTTTACTACTTCTTTTATAAACACAACCATAAGAAATCATCATTGCATCAATAGTTGGGGAAGGTTTACTTACATCTTCAAATGGTTCAAATACTTTTATCCTAGATCTATCCTTATTTATCAAAGTAAACTTATCCATTAATTATCTTTTTCTCTTAATTCTGGAAAGCAATTAGCAATATGAATTAACTCGTAGACATCCTCACTATCGTATTTTTTATTTGGAACTCCACTACCAACTTCTATACCTTTAGCTTTCATTTTCTGTAATATCAA
Organism: Prochlorococcus sp. AH-716-K03; assembly: GCA_028408675.1. Lineage (GTDB taxonomy): Bacteria > Cyanobacteriota > Cyanobacteriia > PCC-6307 > Cyanobiaceae > Prochlorococcus_A. The sequence continues at coordinate 2,476 of JAOOLH010000028.1, forward strand.
CTCTTGCCTTTCTTGGCTTGTCATTGATTTGTATTTTTTTCTTCTTTCTTCTTTATCCAAAATTAATAATGCTAAAACTATTGTTCCAATACTAAAAATTAAGCTCCATCCCTGTGAGTTAATTTGCATTAAAAATACATTTTATAAGCTTCATTGATGCCTCTTTGCTTTTAATTTTTCTTAAGGCCTCATCAGATACTGAAGCTTGTAATCCTGATGCTAGTAGTGGGAGAAGTAAGCATTTCATATTTAATAATTTACAGTCATTTTAAACTTCCCAATCAATATCGAAATCATCATCAAACTCTTTATCCTCGTCCAGAACTTCTCTCAAATATATATCTTGAAGCTCCTCGTTATAGCCATTTTTTTTAATCAAATTTTCTAGTTCTTTTTTCTCTTTTTCTGTCATCTTATAAAGTAAATAATACCCCCAACAAAAGTACTCCCTACAAGCAGCAAGACCATAAGAAGTGCAATTAATTTTGGTAAACTTCCAATCATTTAATTTTTATCTACTACTTCTCCGCCATACTCTCTAGCTATTACATCCAAACACCTAAGAATATCCTTATTTTTTAATAGATCAGTTTGCTCTAAATAATTAAGAAGAGTCCTTATTTGTTCAATAGTATTTTCTTCTAATTCCTTCATTAGTTCTTAATGGCAATCTACCCAAAGGATAGCAACCATAAGTTTTTTCTATAATAAATTGTAATTTTCTTGAATTTATTTTTATAGAAAAAGGGATGCAAGTAGTAACCGTTTCATTCTTTTATTTATCTGTTTTATAGCAATGAGTACGTTTTGCTTTCCAAATAAACACCGATTGACTGGTATACCTTTTCTTTCAAAAACAGCTTTACCTTCATCACCACAATTAGCTTCATTTTGAAAATTAGCTGGAATTGATAACTCTAATAAAACGGGAAGAAATAATAAAATTTTTACAAGAAAAAAAAGATGGCTATTTTCATCTCAAGTTAAGATCCTATATGTAAATATTAAGAAAAGACTGGAGGATAAGGTGTTTGTCCATTCATTAAAGTTGTATCTATTGGTTTACAGATGTTCATCAGTGAATCTTGGCCAAAACCAGGACCAGAAGGGCCATCGATAAATTCTTGAAATTCTTCAGCAGAAATTCCTTCTTTTACTTCCCAAAAGCAATATAAAGGACCAATTTTTGTAACCGCATTTGCAGAATGATTATAAAATCCTTTCTCTTTATTTGCTGCTACAGCGTTATCCCAACCACCACCTGGCGCCATTGCTGCATAGGCAGTTTCCCACCATTTTTCTGCTTTGCCTGCTTTAAATTCGTGATGAACAATATAGAAAGTTGAAGACATTAAAATAATTTGAAATTTAATATTTAATTTAATGCGTTTACTTTAACTAAATATTAAATAATTTTTAATTCCCAATAAAACCTCCCTAATTTAACTAATTTTTTTATTCGCCTGCCAAGTTGCAAAATGCCTAATATAGTGATAGTTCACTTGTAAAAGTAATTTATTATCTTCTTGTCCGGCAAGGAATTTTCTTACATCATTTACAAGTAAAAGTTACTTTATGGGATTATCGAGTGGAAATAATTGAGATATATTTATTTGTGATAGGTTGTAGTATAGGGAGCTTTATAAATGTAGTAATCTACAGATTACCTTTAAATCAATCAATAGTTTATCCAAATAGTAGCTGTACAGAATGTAATACAAAAATTAAATGGTTCGATAATTTACCAATAATTAGTTGGTTTTTATTAAGAGGTAAATGCAGAGCTTGTAAATCAAAAATATCTTTGTCTTATCCAATAGTTGCGTTAAGTACAGGTCTATTAGTATGGTTAAATTTTTATTCTAATCCAACAATTTATAGTCAACTACCTGCACTTATAATCATAATATATGGAACAATTTTATGCTCTATTTTAATCACTTTAGCAATATTAGATTTTAAATATTTTTGGCTTCCACAGGCTATTACTATCGGAGGATTAATAGTAGGAATTTCTTGCTCTTTGATCATCGATCTTTCAAACAATTTCGGTCAGTTTAGTTACGCACTTTATTCAATTACAGCTTCATTATTGGGAATTGTCCTGTTTTATTTATTAAGTTATGTAGGTTTTAAAATTTTCAATAAACCTGTTATGGGTGGAGGAGATGCGAAATTAAGTGCTTTGATAGGTTCTTGGGTAGGAATAAAAGGCTTATTAATAACTATTTGGCTAGCATTTGTTTCTGCAGGAATATTTGTAATTTTAGGTTTACTTTTAAAAAAAATTAAAAGAAACGAAAGAATACCTTTTGGGGTATTCTTATCATTTTCGGGTTTAATTGTTTGGTATTTTGGAAACGAAATATTTTTGAAATTAATCTTTTAAAGAATCTATATCTTTTTCAATTTTTCAGCCTACACTTGACATCATGCTAAACATAGGAAGATACATTGCTATTAGTATAATTCCTACAAAAACAGCTACAAAAATTATCATTAATGGTTACATAATTGAAGTTAAGCTTTCAACACTTTTGTCTAGCTTAATCAGTAAAAAATATAATCAAATATTCCATTAACAGATCCGAAAAGAAAAAGGCCACAGATAAAGAATGTGTAAGTCAATTTTAATTAAAAAAGAAAATTAAAATGAAAGCATTACTTGCAAGTAAACGATCAAAAGCAATATAAGTTATTGGTGTAGTGGCTATAAGTATTGGCACAATTTCAAAAAAAAGTCATTAGCTACCCTATAGGAGAATGTCTGAAAGGAGCTAAAGAAATAACCTTAAATATAGATATTAAATATAATCTATATATTAATAGTTGATTTATTCTTCAGGATTTAAAGTAGGTAACCCTTTTGCAGATGCTACTGCAACCCACATAACTGCTGAAGAATCACCAGTATTACCCATCGTATGAGCAGGAGTATTTGCTGAGAGAACAAATGAATCTCCCTCCTTAAATGTTTTGCTAATTCCTGTCTTTTCATCAAGTGTTAATTCACCACTTTCAATATGCCCTAGTAAAGGAACTGGATGAGAATGCATTGGTATAGTTCCACCTTTATCAACTTCAACTCTAATCAAGCGCATTTCAGCTTTTCCTTTTGGATACTTAAAATTATCTCCATCAATATTTTCTGAAGAAGTGAAGATTTCTTGTACATCAACTGGAGATTTTTCATCTATTGCATAAGAAGCATTAAAGTTAAATAATAGTAAAACACAAGTGAGCACTAAGAAGAATTGTTTAAACATAATTTGTTCAGTTTCTATAAATTCTAACTTCTTAATAAGAATATGAAAATATATAAATTTAAAATTTAAGATTTAAGATTTTAGCCAAGCCCTGCTTTCCCTAGTTCGTTTTTAAAATAAAAATTTTTCTGTAAATTTACATAACCCTAAGTAAATATAATTTGAAGATAGAAAAAGAGGTAATGCTTAAATACAAGAAGTTTATTTAAGAGCTCAAAAAAAAGGAAATTTTATCTTTACCCATATACTTTATCCCTATTTTACTTTTATCGATAATGATAATTATTAATTTTTTTACATTTTTAATCACAAACATAATTGTAAAACTAAAGCTGAGTGGATGGAACAATCAGGTATATCCTACGAAAGGGAATCAGAAGTTAATTAATAAAATTTAAAATATAGTTTATTAGCAGCATCGTTTTCTTTTTAGGAATAATCTCTCAAAGAAGTTATCCATAGTTTTGACCTCCATAACTTTAAAAAAAGGGGGTTTTTGATTAGTCAAATGTTTTTGAAGAGTTTTTGAGTAATCGGTTTAACTTTAAGAGTTCTTCTTTGGTAAATTCGCGATATTTCCCTGTTGGCACGTCTAACTTAATATTCATAATTCTTACACGCTTTAATGATTGTACTCTGTATCCTAATGACTCACACATTCGCCTAATCTGACGGTTAAGTCCTTGAGTGAGTATGATTTTAAATTTTTTTGGCCCCAATTGTTTTACGAAACAATTCTTAGTTATGGTGTCTAATATTTCAACTCCATTAGTCATGCTTTGAATAAAGTCTTTATTAATCTGACGATTAACGCATACGATATATTCTTTTTCATGATTATTTCTTGCTCTTAGTATTTTATTTACGATATCTCCATCATTAGTTAAAAAAATTAATCCCTCACTGAGCTTATCCAATCTTCCAATAGGAAAAATTCTTGTATGATATTTAATGAAATCTATTATATTGTCGCGTTCTACTCTTCTATCTGTAGTGCAGACAATTCCAACAGGTTTATTAAATGCTAAGTATATGTTTTTTTGCTTTGTGGATTTTTCTATTCTTTGACCTTCAACTTCTACTTGATCACCTTCCTCTACCTCGCTACCCATTTCTGGAATTTTACCATTAATGGTTACTTTTCCTTTTTCAATTAGTCTATCTGCTGCTCTTCTAGAACAATAACCGACTTCACTTAAATATTTATTTATTCTTGTTGCCATTTGATCAGAGTAAACTTTTTCATTAAATAAAAAAATAATCAATAAAGAGTCAATAATAATAAAAGTAAATTCAAACCCTGAGAATAAATTTGCATTTAATTATTCCAAAAATATATCTTATTTAGCTTGTAAGTTGGGAATAAACTCATGATAAATGTAAACAAAATACCGAAAGTATAACTTTTTGAACCACTATCATTTAATTCAGGAAATATCCAATAGCCAATGTTATAACGAATTTTACAAGCGATATTATGTATCTATAAAGCATCAATAGTAATTTTAAAAGTAACCAACCCTTTAATATCCCTAATCATTTAAATTTAAAAAATAATTTTTCTCTGAAAACATTTCTGTAGTATCTTAGGATTCCTTTTATCTTATAAAATTTTTCAAATGGAGATTTTAAAGAACGGGATGACTTTAAAGTATCAATTGCAATCATTTGTAATTCTTTATTGATAGGGAAATAAGTTCTAAAGAATAATTTACTAGCTTTTGATTCCTCATTTAAAGAAAGTTTTGAACATTTCTCATAGATCAACTTAATAATTTTGTCGGCAGTTTTTGATTTGTATAATTTTTCAGCTATAAAGACAAGTTTAAATAGAGCATAAATTTCTCCATCTTGCCTCATCTTTCTTATTGGATGTATTGAAGATTCGCTAAAACTTGTCGGTTCTATACATCTAATTACAGAGGGGTCTTCTTCAAGTTGAACATCACCTTGAAAGCATAGTAAAAATAAACTTGCTAAGAAATCCTCTTCTCTATATACATTAAGACTTTTAGCTTCAAACCACGATAGTGCGTAATTACTCCCGAAACCACCAATCTTTCTTATCGCTTTAGTATTAAAAATTATTGCTGACCATGCAGTATTAAAATCAGTGTATTGGTTTATAATATTATCAATAAAATCCTTCCCTGACATACTGCCATCACTTTTTAATCCTTTAATGTGTGGGCTATTAAATTTCAGCATTAAATTATATTTAGGATCATTTTTGTCTACGATCAATCTAGGGTTATCTTTAGATCTCACAGTTATAGAATTACCAAAATAACTAATTAAATTTTCATTTTCTATAAGCTTTTTTAGAGCATCTTCGTAAAAATCTTTTCTTATTAATACATCATCATGTTCTAGAAAATTGAAGAATCTTGTATCTACCTGATTAAATAGCCATGCTTTATTAGTTAAAACACCTAAATTGTTTTCTTGTCTTTTAGTTATAAATTTATAGAAATAATCCTTAAAAATATTTAATTTTTTGAAATCTATTGGCGTTGGAGAGCAATCATCAGATATTAAAACCACAAGTTGTTTTGCTATTGTTTGACTCTTGAGCGAATCCAGAGCTCTTAATAAACTTTTTGTGTCGTTGTATGCAGGAATTAATATAGATAATTCAACTTTATTTTTCATTTTTAGTTTTAAAAATTTTCAAATAATCAGAATTATAATATTTAATGCTCATAATTATGAAAATTAATTGATAGAGAAATTTAAGTATTGAATTTATTGCTCATAATTTGAAAATTAATTAATAGATTAATTAAATTATTAAATTCAATTTTTAAAAGGAAAACAATATAACTGACCAGAAGGTATGTTTATAGAAACTTTTAAATTATCTTTAAAGAAAATAGTTCTTTAAATAAAATTGCTAATTTCTCTTTATTTAAATGAGCAATTTTATACTCTCATTTACTCCAAAAATGGAAAACCTCTTTAATATGATTATCTAGAAACTAATTTTATTTAAGAGCGATAATTCCTAAAAGATAGATACCTTATTGTGGGAATAAAAAAGAAGTAAATAAATTAAATTAAGAAAATGAACCAAATTAAACCAATCTGTGATAATTTTACTTATTCTTAATCTATTAATAAAAAAATTTTAAAAGTTATATTTAAAGAACTTTAGATCAAATGAGTGAAGTAAATTTATCAAAAAGGGCACTCTCAATTGAGCCTTCACTTACCCTGCAGATAAGTGCTAAAGCTAATCAACTTTCAAAAGAGGGGAAAGACATCTGTAATTTAAGTGCTGGAGAACCAGATTTTGATGCTCCTAATGAAATACTAAAAGCAACAAGTGAGGCTATATTTGATGGATATACAAAATATGGTCCCGCCTCAGGAGATTTAGATCTTAGAAAAGCTATTACAGAAAAACTTCAAATCCAAAACAATTTAAATGTTGAATTTGAAAATGTAATGGTAACAAATGGAGCCAAGCAGGCGATTTATAATCTTTTCCAGGTTTTATTGAATGATGATGACGAAGTGCTTATACCTGCTCCTTATTGGCTAAGCTATCCTCAGATGGTTAGATTGGCAGGGGGTAAGCCTGTCTTCCTAAATTCTTCTTCTGAAGATGGATTCAAAATAAATATACAAGATTTAAAATCTAAGATATCTTCAAAAACAAAATTTATAATTATTAATTCTCCCAATAATCCAACTGGAAGAGTAATGCCAAAAGAAGAGTTGTTACAAATTGCAGAAGTAGTAAGAGAAAATAAAAATATTAATATTCTTTCAGATGAGATTTACGAATTAATTCTTAAAAAAGAATTTAAGCATTTAAGTTTAGCTTCACTTGCACCTGACCTAAAAGAAAGAATTTTTATAATTAATGGTTTTGCAAAAGGTTGGGCAATGACCGGCTGGAGAGTGGGTTATTTAGTGGGACAAAAAGATGTCATTAGAGCATCATCAGCCTTACAAAGTCAAAGTACAAGTAATGTTTGTTCTTTCGTTCAAAGAGGTGCTTTAGAGGCTTTAAAAATAAACCAAAAATTTTTCTTAAAAATCAATAGCCATTATGATCTAAGAAGAGAAGTGCTTTATAAAGGTCTAAAAGATATAGAAGGATTATTTATACACCCACCTAATGGAGCTTTTTATGCATTTCCTAGGTTACCTAATAATTCGATAACCTCGGTAGATTTTTGCAAAAAGATTTTAAATGATTATGGTTTAGTTGTTGTCCCTGGAAAACCTTTTGGGGATGATCAATGCTTTAGAATATCTTGTGCGTCTTCAAAAGAAAAAATTCTTGATGGTTTATCAAGATTAAAGAAAGGTATTTTAAATTATTACTTTTAAATGAATAACAAATTTTTCAATTTCAAAAAGATCCTTTTAACCTCTGCAATTTTTTTTTCAAGTCTATATTTACCATTAAATGCAAATTCAAAAGTTTTAAGGATAGGGGCAATTCCGGATCAAAATCAGGAGGTGTTAGATAAAAGATTTAATTTGTTTTCAAAAGAATTATCAAAGAGTCTAGATGTAAAGGTAAAGTACATTCCTGTTATTAATTATGTTGCTGCTGTTACTGGATTTAGAACAAATGATTTAGATTTAGTGTGGTTTGGTGGCTTATCGGGAGTTCAGGCAAGATTACAAACTCCTAATTCTATTGTAATTGCTCAAAGAGATATAGATAAAGAATTTAAAAGCATTTTTATTGTGAATAAAAAATTAAAACTTGGTCCAATTTCAAATAAAAATGAACTTAAAAAGCTCAAGAATCTGAGATTTACTTTTGGTTCTGAAAATTCAACTTCTGGAAGATTAATGCCAGAATATTTCCTTAATGATGCTGGAATAAAAATAAAAGACTTTAAAGGAAAAAAAGCGGGCTTTAGCGGTAGTCATGATGCAACTATCGCTTTAGTTAATGGTGGAGCCTATGATGCAGGAGCTTTAAATAAACAAGTGTGGGAAAACAATCTTAAAAATAATCCTAAAAGAACAAATAATTTAAATCTTTTTTGGATAACTCCTGATTATGTTGACTATCATTGGGTTGCCCAAGGAAATCTTGACAATAGATTTCGAAAAGGTTTTACTAAAGAACTTAAATCTACAATTCTTAATTTAGATATTAAAAATATAGAACATAAAAAGATATTAGATATGTTCAACGCAAAAAAGTTCATCGAAGCAGAATCTAGTGACTATAAATATATTGAGGAAATCGCGAGAAAATTAAAAAAAATCAGATGATTAATACTCTTCTCGAATTAAAAGAGGTGAGCTATGTAAATAAAAATAATTTCACCTTAAAAAACATAAGTTTAAAAATTAAATCGGGTGAAAAGATTGCCTTATTAGGAAAAAGTGGCGCGGGTAAAACTACTCTTATATCTATTCTTAACGGAACAATTAAGCCTAACAAAGGTAAGGTCAAATTATTTAATACAGAATTTGATAAATTAAACTTATATCAAAAGAGTAAGATCTCAACTATTTGGCAAGATTTAAGATTAATTGAAGATCTATCAGCAGAACAAAATGTTAATTGTGGACTTCTTGGAAAACGAAGTTTCCTATTTGCTTTTAAAAATTTACTAAATATAAGTTCTTTCAAAAAAGCTCATCAATATATGAAAGTTTGTAATCTTCAGAAATCTATTTTTTCTAAAAATATTAGAAAAATATCTGGAGGACAAAAACAAAGAGTTGCTATTGCAAGATCATTAATTCAAGAATCAGATATCCTACTTGCTGATGAGCCTTTTAATAATTTAGATCCAAAAATAACCCTTAATATTAAAAATCTATTATTAATTAATAAAAATAAAATAAAAGTTCCTAACACTACTTTAGTTTCTTTGCATAGATTAGATTTATTAAATGATTTTAATAGAATTATTGGAATGAAATATGGCGAAATATTGTTTGATTTAGAGAAAACTAAATTAAAAAAATCTCATTTAAACATGATTTATTAGGTAGTTGAATAAACTAAAATTAAATCCTTCCTCAATAACTTTTTTAGCAATATTAGTTTGTTTACCTTTAGCGTATGAACTATTTATTAATTTTCATATTGGAGGAATTGAATTATTTAAAGAATTTGTTATTTCTGCCTTTAATCCAAAAATTAATAATGAAATTATTTTCACATTAGTAAAAAGATTAAATGAAACTTTTTTAATTGCATTTTCTAGTTGGCTGATAAGTATTATATTTGGAATTTTTTTTGGAATATTATCTTCTGAAATTTTTTATAAAATATTAAATTTACCTATATTTTTAAGGAGTTTTTTAAATTTATTTTTAACTTTTATAAGATCGATTCATGAACTAATTTGGGGACTTATATTAATGCAAATATATGGTATTAATTTTTCAATTGGTATAATAGCTATTTGCCTTCCTTTTATTGCTATAAATGCAAAAGTTTTTAGTGAGCAAATAGAAAATATTAATCATAAAACTATTGAATCAATTAAACAAATTAATGGTACTAAATCTTCCACTTTACTTACATTAGTTTGGGCTCCGATTTTAAAGACCTATAAAAATTATGGGTTATACCGTTTGGAATGTGCCATAAGAAGCACGGCAGTCTTGGGATTGTTTGGAGTTGGAGGAATAGGTACAAGTATATTTTTATGCTTTCAAACTTTGAATTTCCGAGAGCTATGGACTTATCTTTGGGGTTTAGCTTTTTTAATTATTATCTCAAAAGAACTATTAAAAAAATTTAACCTCTCTAAAACTTCTGAGAAATTTTTGACCTATTTTATAATAGCTTTATTTTGTATTAGTTTATTTTCTTTATATTTCTTTGTTTATTTTATATTTAATAAAAATGCAATACCTTTTAATTCAATCAATAATTTTTTGATATCAAACTTTAGTCTTATTTCATATGATTTCTTAAAGCTATTATTAGAAACAATAGTTTTATGTCTTTTATCTACAGGAATAACTATAAGTTTTCCTCCCATTTGCATATTGATTTTTAATAATAAAATAGGAATTAAAATTATCAGATCTATATCATTTCTATTTCGTTTAATACCACCACCTGTATTAATTCTAATACTCTTAATGTTTAATGATCCTTCAATATCTTTAGCAGCAATAACATTAGGATTACATAATGCAGCAATAACAAGCAAATTGCTTTTGGTGAATTTACATAACCAAGATAATAAACAATATATTGCGATGAAATCACTAGGCGTTTCAAAGAGATCTAGTTGGCTTTTAGGATCATTTGTTAAACAGGCAAATAGCTACTTAGCATATTGTGCTTATAGATCCGATATTATAATTAGAGAAACAGCTATTCTCGGAGTAATTGGTAGTGTTGGTTTAGGTTGGCAACTTCAAGAATCATTGAGTTCATTTGCTTGGGAAGAAGTCATAATAATTTTGTTTGCTTATAGTTCAATTGCAATAATTGGAGAATTAATAAATGGTAAAATCAAAAGTAATCTAGCTTGATTAGTAATAAAAATCTTTTTAAATCAAGTGAAATAATTAAAAGTAACCCAGTGTCTATTTTACCAAAACAATTGGTTGTAATTGGAGATAGTTCAGTATATGGCTGGGGGGATACTGAAGGAGGAGGATGGTGCGAAAGACTTAGAAAAGATTGGTCAAAATCAAATAATTTCCCTATTATTTATCCACTAGGGGTAAGAGGAGATGGAATTGAAAAGGTTTCTTTACGTTGGGAAAAAGAATGGTCTTCAAGAGGAGAAACAAGAAGAAATAAACCCAAAGCTATCCTCTTGAATGTGGGTCTTAATGATACTCCAACAATTGGACAAAAAAATGGTCGGCACCAATTAGAGATAAATGGATTCGAGTATGGATTAGAAAGATTAATTTTTGAAATGAATTCACAAACTCAAGTTTTTGTAATTGGGCTAACCCCAGTTAATGAAAACAAAATGCCATTTGCTGGATGTTTATGGTACTCAAATGATTTCTGTCATTCTTATGAAAGAAGAATGGAAGAAGTCTGTATAAATCAAAATGTTCCCTTTCTTCCAACTTTTAGAGAAATGTACTCCGATAAAAGAAGTAAGAATTGGATCACAGATGATGGCATACACTTAAATGAACATGGACATCTTTGGATTTATCAACGTCTTAAAAGTTGGGATATTCTTAAGAAATGGAAGGAATCTTAATTTTCATAAAAGGGAATTTAATTAGAAGTTTTGAGATAAAAAATTAGAACAAAAATAGCAATTATAGAAGAAATACTTGTTTGAATAGAATTTACTAATTCATTACTTAATTTATATTTGTCTTGAAATATAGCTCCAATAAAACTTTCAGAGATTGTTGCTAAAAAACCCGAAATTGCAACTATCAAAAATTGATATTTTGTTGAGATAATATTAAAAATAAACATTATTAATGACATAAATATTGCTCCTAATGCACTTGCTGCTGTACCTTCTAAACTAATTCCTCCTTCCGTTCCTCTTTCAACTTTTCTAAACGAAGTAATTAGATATGTATTTCTCCCAAATCTTTTTCCTATTTCACTACCAAAAGTATCTGCTAACTTTGCTGCAAAACTTGCTGCAAAACCAATTTTGTAAAAGACTAAATTAGTAATATTTAATTTTGCCATTATTGCAAAAAATAATCCTGTGGCAGCTGAACCCCAAACATTTTCAGGCCCTCTTCTACCACCTCTTTTTTCAGCTATCCCTTTTTCGTTTTTAAATTTATAACCAATTTTTGTCGCAAGAGATCCAAAGATTAAATAAATTACAACAGAGATCCAACCTTGCCATGAAAAACATCCCCATAAAATAGACCCTAATACCCCAGCACTTATCCACCCCGATTTTGTCATTAACGGGACTCTACAAAAAAGAGAAATCAGAATAAAATTAAAGATAAAACCAAGTAAAAAATCATTAGAAAGTAAATTCATTTTTTTAAAGAATTAATTTAAATCATTACGCCATTGATTAAGAATTGAAGTTGCATTCACAGTAGCTGTTGAAGTTCTTAAGATAGTTTCTGAAAGTTTCACAAAGGAGATTTTATTTTTAATAAAAAATTCAATTTCACCTTTTGACCAGCCTCCCTCCGGTCCAATTACATTCCATAAAACTCCTCCTTTTTTAGCCAAAAGATTTTGCCTTTTTTTTAACCAATAGTATAAATTTTCAGAGCTATCATCCCTTGTAACAGAGACTGAAATAATATCTTCATTTCCTCTAGAATTTATCCAATCAAATACACTATTATGATTCAAAATAGATGGTCTCCATAATCTCTCACATTGTTCAACAGCTTCATTAATAATTGAATCCCATCTTATAAGTTTATTTGAGAAGTTGGAATACTTCTTAACCTGTCTATCTGAATACAAAGGTTGTATAAAATCAATTCCTATTTCAGTACACATTTTTAGAATATCTTCAAAACCATTTTTTGGAATCACAACAGCTATTCCTAGTAAAGTTTTTTCTTTTTCTTTAAATAAATAAGGATTACTAATATTATTTATCTTTATAAAATTGTTCTCTAAATTTATAGCTTTCCACAATGAGCCTTTGCCATTGGTGATAAATATTTCTTTACCAATTTTTATTCGCATTACTTTATTTATATAGCGCGCTTCATTATTAGTAAGTTTTAAATTATTATTCTTATTTTTAATTATTCTGTCATTCTCTATAAATAATCTGATTAAATCATCCATATATAAAAATCAGTTTTTAAA
>JAOOLH010000029.1 GCA_028408675.1 Prochlorococcus sp. AH-716-K03
TAAAGAAAGCTAAGTTTGAGGGAAAAGGGGAACTAAATTGCCTAATAAGTTCAAAAATATTTGAGTTTCTTATTAAAAAAAATATACCAACTCATTATCTGGGACTTAAAAATAATAATTCAATGGTTGCTCAAAAAATAGAAATTATTCCCCTTGAAGTTGTTATCAGAAATACTGCATATGGTTCTCTTTGTAAACAGACTACAATTAAACCAGGAACAGTTTTGGAAACACCTTTGATTGATTTTTATCTCAAGAACGATAATCTCAATGATCCTCTTCTAACTAAAGATAGAATTAATTTATTAAAAATAATTGATAATAAAGAACTAGATTTTATAAGTGATATGACATTAAAGATTAATAAAATTCTCAAAACATTTTTCTACAATATTAAACTAAATTTAGTTGATTTTAAATTAGAGTTTGGTTATGACTCAAGAGGTCAAATCGTTTTAGGTGATGAGATTTCTCCTGATAATTGTAGATTATGGGATCTTAATCAAGTAAATGGTACAATAGTAAGTCTAGACAAAGATAGATTCAGAAATGATTTAGGTGGCTTTATTGAAGCTTACAGTGAAATTTATAAAAGAATAAATAATTTCATTTAATTTACTTCAAAGCTCGATTTTAAATACTATGCAGAATAACGTTTCAAAATTTACAAAAGCTTTTACAAGTATTGCTTGTTTTTCTTTTATTTTAATTTCAAACAATTCAGAATTAGCGGCTAAGTATTCGCAAATCAAAGAAGTAGGATTCAACAAAAATAAAATCAATTTTCAAAATATAAATCAATACTCAAATGGTCCAATATCGAACTTTAATTTTGTGAACAAAAATAATATATTAATTGTTGATAATAGTAAAGAGAATTTAGAGGAGAATGTACTTGTTTCAGAAATAATTATTGAGGGATGGGAAAATCATCCTGAGGGGAGAAAGTTAGAATTAGCTGCATATGATTCCATGACAATAAAACCGGGAAGTATTATTAATAATCAAATTTTAAAGAAGGATTTAAATTTAATTTACGCAAGTGGATGGTTCTCAGGCGTTAAAATTAAGTCTCAAGACGGTCCATTAGGAGTAAGGCTTATAGTAAGCGTTGTGCCCAATCCAATTTTAAAAAAAGTCAAACTTAATCCAAAGAATAGCATTGTTCCTATTAAATTTGTAGACGATGTCTTTAATAATTATTATGGAACCACCCTTAACCTAAATGAACTTCAAAGTAGAATAGAATTAATTAAAAAGTGGTACGAAGAAAAGGGTTATTCCTTGTCAAGAATAATTGGCCCTAAAAGAATCTCTGGGGATGGAGTTGTTACTTTAAATATAGATGAAGGGATAGTCTCTGATATTGAATTAAGGTTTTTAGGATCAGATGGAGAGCCAAATGTAGATGGGAAACCTAGAAAAGGTAAAACAAAGGATTGGGTTATAAAAAGAGAACTGAAAACAATACCAGGTTCAATATTTAATAGAAAAATTTTAGAAGCAGATATAAAAAGACTTTATGCCACTTCTTTATTTGATGATGTAAGAGTATCTCTGGGACCAGATAAAAAAAATCCTGGACAAGTATTGATTACTTTAGATTTAAGTGAGCAAAGAACAGGATCTTTAACAGGTGGTCTTGGGTATAGTAATGGTGCCGGTATATTTGCGCAAATTGGCCTACAAGAAACTAATACTTTTGGAAGGGCTTGGAATACTAATCTTAATCTTAATTTTGGAGAGTACTCAACAACTTACAATATCTCTTTATCTGACCCTTGGATTAAAGGCGATAAGCATAAGACTTCTTTTAGAACAAATGTTTTTTTAAGTCGAGATTATCCTCAAGAGTTTAGAAGTGAAAATAATGGAAGAATATATGCCGTTGACAACACAACAACTGCTAGTACTGATTCTTTTTCATCAATAGTTTTAGAAAAAACAGGAGGGGGATTCTCATTCTCTAGACCTCTTAATGGTGGAGATCCTTTTAAAGAATCCAAATGGAGAGTTCTTTCAGGTATGAATTTCAAAAAAGTAGAAATGATTGATAGTGATGGCAATACAAAACCACATGGGGATAGAACACCAACTACTGGAAATATAAATGAAATTATTTGTATTGGTTTCACTCCTGATGATGGTTCATGCCCTTCTGAAAATATATTAGTAAGTGTAATTGGTTCAGCCTCACGGAATAATTTAAATAATTCGATTAGCCCAACTTCAGGCAATAAATTTAGTTTTGGCAGTGAACAATTTATTTCAATGGGAAACAACTCTCCAACTTTTAATAGGATGAGAGCTACTTATGCGTTTTTTATTCCGACAAAATTGATAAATCTCACAAAAGGATGTAAGGCCAGTGATGTTGTAAATAGTGATTGCCCTCAAACTATTGGTTTTGAATTTAAAGCTGGTACAATTTTGGGGGAATTACCGCCTTATGAATCATTTTGTATGGGAGGTTCTACCTCTGTTAGAGGATGGAGTTCCTGTGACCTTTCTGTAAGTAAAAGTTTTATGGAAGGAACTGCTGAATACCGTTTCCCAGTCTGGAGAATGATATCAGGAGCTTTATTTGCTGACATTGGGAGTGATTTAGGATCGCAAAGTGATGTCCCAGGTAAACCTGGTGAATTATTGCAAAAATCAGGTTCTGGTTATTCTCTCGGCGGAGGCGTGGGAGTAAAGACACCAATTGGGCCACTAAGATTAGATGTAGCAAGTAAAGATTTAAGTGGTAATTGGAGATATACACTTGGAGTTGGATGGAAATTCTAAGTGTTTTTGTGGCCTCCTAATTACGATTTTTGCTATACAATCTCAGGTGTTATCACTAGAGAGGGTGTAGGACTTCATAGTGGGGAAAAAACAAGAGTTAAGATTTCTCCATATGAAAAAGAGGGTTATTATGTTTCCTTTGCTGATAAGCCTGATAAGATTTTTAAGTTAGATCAAAATTTAATTGGCAGTACTATGTTATGCACTGCAGTTAAATTATCCGGAAGGAATTTATACACTATTGAACACTTATTAGCCTCATTGGCAGGTTGCGGTCTTAGTTATATCCACATAGAAGTTGATGGAAAGGAAATACCTCTACTGGATGGATCAGCAATTCAATGGGTTAAGGCATTTGAAGAAGTTGGTATTAAAAAAGTTCCTAAACCAAGAAACTTTATTAGAAAGATTAATGAATCAATGATATTTAATAAAGATAGTTCAGTTATTGCTTTAAATCCATCTAAAAAAATTACTATTATATCAACGATTAGTTTTCCCTATAAAGCAATTGGGATTCAAACTTATGAAATAGATTTAAATCCAAAATGTTTTGTTGAAAATATTGCTCCTGCGAGGACATTTGGCTTTAAGGACCAATTTCAAGAGTTAAGTGAATTGGGACTTATCAAAGGTGGCAGTTTAGAAAATGCTCTTGTTTGTGATGGGGATAAATGGGTTAATCCTCCATTAAGATTTAGTAATGAACCTATAAGACATAAAATTTTAGACTTAATTGGGGACTTGGCTTTGGTAGGGTTACCAAAGGCTCAAATTTTAGTTTACAAAGGATCACATTCTTTAAATGCTTTATTGGCCTCAGCACTAAAAAATTAACTGTATCTTTTTAAGTTTTGGAAAAGCAATTATCGAACGACCATAATCAATTATCTTCCGAGGAAATTCTAGGCCTTTTGCCTCATAGGTTTCCTTTTGCACTCGTAGATAAAGTTATAGAACATGTCCCAGGCCAAAAAGCTGTCGCATTGAAAAATGTAACTATAAATGAGCCTCAATTTCAGGGGCATTTCCCAGAAAGGCCCTTAATGCCAGGGGTACTTATTGTTGAATCAATGGCTCAAGTAGGAGGGATAATTGTGACTCAAATGCCCAACCTCCCAAAAGGACTTTTTGTTTTTGCAGGAATTAATAATGTTAAATTTAGAAGGCCAGTCGTTCCTGGTGATCAATTGCTAATAACATGCGAGTTATTAAGTATAAAAAGACAAAGATTTGGAAAAGTAAAAGGAGAAGTACATGTTGATGGAAAGCTAGTTTGTTCAGGAGAATTAATGTTTTCATTAGTTGATTAAAAAAATGAAGAGTAAAAATAAAAAATTAAACCCTAATTTTAAAGGTGCCATGGTTCATCCAAATGCCTTTGTTGATTCGAGTGCAGAATTACATGATGGAGTTTCTATCGCAAGTGGAGCTGTAGTTGGCCCACATGTAATAATAGAATCAGGTACCCAAATAGGCCCCAATGCTGTAATTCAAGGGAAAACTAAAATAGGTAAAGATAACAAAATATTCCCAAACGTTTTCATCGGACTTGAGCCACAAGACCTGAAATATCAAGGAGCAGCTACTGAGGTAATTATTGGAGATAATAATACTTTTAGAGAATGTGTAACGATTAATAAGGCAACTGAAGAAGGAGAAAAAACAATTATTGGGAATAATAATTTATTAATGGCCTATACACATATTGGTCATAATTGTGAACTTGGCAATGGGATCGTTCTATCAAATAGTGTTCAGGTTGCTGGCCACGTAAAAGTTGAAGATAATGCAATTATTGGAGGTTGTTTAGGTATTCATCAGTTTGTTCACATAGGATATTTAGCAATGATAGGAGGGATGACCCGTGTAGATAGAGATGTTCCACCTTTTTGCTTGGCAGAGGGACATCCTGGTCGATTAAGAGGTTTAAATAGGGTAGGAATTAAAAGAAGTGGATTGATGGAAAATAAAGAGTTTGATTTGAAAATATTGCAAAATACATGGAATTTATTATTTAAGTCGAATGATGTACTTTCTATTTCACTTGAAATACTGATGAAAAAAAATTTAGACCTTTCTTCTAACAAACTATGTAATTTTTTAAAAGATTCAATATCTCAAAAAAGAAGAGGACCAATGCCTTCAATAAACTTATGAATAAGAAGATATTCATAAGCACTGGAGAAGTATCAGGAGATTTACATGGAGGTTTATTAGCAAATGCATTATTTAATGAAGCTGAAAAACGTTCGATTGAATTAGAAATATATGGCTTGGGTGGAGAAAGGATGCTAAAAGAGGGTGTAAAAATTTTGCAAGATACTACTTCTATAAGTGCTATTGGTGTTTGGGAGGCTTTGCCACTCATTATTCCGACAATTAAAATACAAAATAAATTTTATAAATCACTTAAAAATTTATCACCTAATTGTTTAGTCTTAATAGACTATATGGGCCCAAATATTAAAATTGGAAGAAAAATAAAAAGTGATAAGAAAAATATTCCAATTTATTATTATATCGCCCCTCAAGAGTGGGCTTGGCGAGTTGGTAATAATTCGACTACGGATTTGATAAGCTTTTCAGATAGAATTTTCGCGATTTTTAAACAAGAAGCAAATTTTTATAAAAGAAGGGGTGGAAATGTTTTGTGGATTGGACATCCAATGATCGATTTAATAAAGAAACTTCCTACCAAGAAAGATTCTAGAAAAATTCTAAAGCTACGAGCGAATGAAAATATTTTATTAATAACGCCAGCATCAAGACCACAAGAATTAAGATACGTGTTACCAATTTTTATGCAAGCTGCTAGAAAATTACAACAGAGATATCCAAACCTTATTGTTTATATTCCTTCTTGTAGAAAAGTTTTTGATCTTAAATTCCAAATAGCTTTGGATAAATATAAGGTTCGAGGAAAGATTGTATCTCAAAAAGATATCGAACAATTAAAGACTCATATTTATTCATTATCTAAATTGGCTCTATGTAAATCAGGAACAGTAAATATGGAATTAGCTTTATATGGGATACCTCAAATCGTTGGTTATAGAGTTAGTAGAGTTACAGCTTTTATTGCAAAAAAGATTCTTAATTTCAAAGTTAAATTTATTTCTCCAGTAAATTTACTTTTAAAAAAATATATTATTCCTGAGTTCATTCAAAATGAATTTGAGGTAAAAAAAATATATGATAAAGCTTGTCTAATAATAGAAAGTAAATCAGAAAAATCAAAAATTCAAAAAGGTTATGCTGTTTTAAAAAAAGAGTTAGGACAAGAAGGTGTAGTAAAAAGAGCTGCAGAAGAAATTATTAATTCTTTAATTTAATGTTTATAATTTAATAATGAAATATCTTTTCTCATTATTTCTAGTTTTTTCAATATTTATAAATCCTATAAATACTTTTGCTGAAGAAGTTGTACTAGCGGGAGGATGTTTTTGGTGTTTGGAACATGATTTAGAATCATTAAGAGGTATAAATTCAGTAATTAGTGGATACTCTGGTGGGGATTTGCAAAACCCTACATATGAAAATCATAAGGGGCATCAAGAAGTCGTTTTAGTTAATTATGATTCAGAATTTGTAACTTTATCAGATATACATAGGTTATATTTTAGAAATATTGATCCACTTGATGGAGATGGCCAATTTTGTGACAGAGGCGATTCTTACAGGCCAGTAATCTTTTTTGAAAATGAAGATGAAAAGAATACAGCGAGTATATCGCTCCTTTCTGCGGCAAAGGAATTAGGGGTTAATTTAAGAAAAATTAATGTTGAGCTAAAACCAAAAAGTAAGTTTTGGAAAGCTGAGGAATATCATCAAGATTTTGCTAATAAAAATGAACTAAAATATAAGTTTTATAGATTCTCTTGTGGAAGAGACCAACAATTGGATAAATTATGGAAAGAAAATGCTAGATCAATTAATTTTTGGTCTGAATAATTATTTTTCATCTCAGATTTTATTTTTAATCCATTGGACTAAAGTTTTAACTCCATATCCTGTTGCTCCTGATGGATTAATACCTCTATTTTTATCAGTCCAGCAAGTTCCAGCTATGTCTATATGAGCCCAATTTATATTTCCATCAAAAAATTCTTCTAAAAATAATGCAGCTGTTATAGATCCGCCTGCCCTTGGGCCAGTATTTTTCATGTCAGCAATATGTGACTTCAGACCATCTTTATAAGATTTTTGTAAAGGCATTTGCCACAATTCCTCTCCAGCTTGGGATGATGCTGTTTTTAAGTCCTTTGCCATCATATTGTTATTAGTCCAAAAACCGGCTACATCATTTCCCAATGCAACAACTATTGCACCAGTCAAAGTAGCAAGATCAATTATTGAATCAGGTTTAAGATTTGATGCGTAAGTTAATGCATCAGCCAATGTAAGTCTACCCTCAGCATCAGTATTATTAATTTCAATTGTCTTGCCATTTGAAGCTTTTATTACATCTCCAGGATGTACAGCTGATCCATTTATCATATTCTCACAAGCTGCCACAATAAAGTGTATTTCTAATCCATCTGGCTTTATAGCTCCCAGTGCTTTGGCGGCACCAAGAACTGCCGCACTACCACCCATATCATATTTCATCATTTCAATTTGGGAAGCTCCAACTTTTAGGTTATATCCTCCAGAATCAAAGGTTAAACCTTTACCTACTAATGCAATCTTTTCTTTTACTGGACTTTTGGATTTTAAAGTTAAATGTATAAATTTAGGTTCTAAATCAGAACCTTTAGCTACTGCTAAATATGCACCCATACCTAAATTTTCACATTCATTTTTCTCAAGGATTTTAATTTCTAAACCATGCTCTTCAGCAATCTTTGAGGCTTGTCTAGACATCTCTAGCGGAGTAAGACTATTGGGGGGAGCAGCTACAAGCCTCCTAGCTAGCTCAACGCCTTCACAAATATATTCCGTTTCATTGAAGTTTATATTTGTAAATTTATTTATATTCAAAAATTCAATTTCTTTAAGAACTTTTTTATCATCTCTTTTGCTATTGAATCGATTATCTTTGTAGGTTGATAATCTTGCTGATTCTCCAAAAGATTGAATTTCTTCTTGAGAATTTATTAATTCCCAAGGAAACAAAATACTAATTTTTTCTTCTTTATCAGAACTTTTTCTTATGACATCCGCTAGAGAATTTTTTATATCATTACTGTTTATATTTTTGCCTTCTCCGAGACCGATAATCTTAAGAGTTTGCAACCTTTGATCAAAAAAATCAAAGTTTAATATCTTTCCTTTTTCTCCCTTGAACTTTTTTTGATTTATTTTTTCTTGCAATAACTTTGAATCAATAATGAAATCAATTTTTTCTAATTGATTTTTAAGATCCTCCTCAACAATTCCAAATATTAATGTAGAACCTTGCCAAGTATTAAGATCTTGTTGGAAAGTTGAAAATTGCATTTTGATAAAGATTTAGTTAATTTTGATTGTTTGTAAAAGTTGTTGACCACCTATTTCTGGTCTCTTTATTAAATGGTGGCATCCATAAATATATTAGTTTCTGTTCTAATTTACGTCTTGATTTAGCTTCTTTGGGGACATCTAAAAAAAAACGTATATCTAACCGATTGGTTAGATTATTATATGTTAACGCTTCTTTATAGTTACTAAGATAATTTTTGCAGTCATGCTCACCTTTCCATCTCTTATTAGCTGAATTAGTTTCACCTATATAGAGAATTATTTGAGAGCTACCTATCGTATCAATCACAAAATACATAGCTGGACCATTATGAACGAATTGATTTGTTCTCCAAAAATTTAAAGATAATCCTTGTAGTGAAAAGGGTTGAATTCTTGTATGATAAATATTATCACTCTCGGGAATAATCGAATGTTGAAAAATGTTATTTTGGTTATCCTCCAAAATTTTAGATTGGTAATCAGAAATTCTATTTCGCCAGGCCATTAAGGTTTTACTTCCAACTTTGAGATTATTTGAGAAATGCAGATTACTTGAGGTATCTAATGCGGAACTAAATAACTCAAACTGCTTATTTTTCTTTGAAATATTATCTAAATTAGAGTTTTCCAAATTTATTTATTATGTTTTAGAATCTTAATTCTTAATTATTATTATTCAAATAAATATTTATAAACTAAAAATTTATTAATCTTGTAATTAATTCAAAAGATTCTTGTTATCTTGGTAAGGGAGTAAACTATTGAATTAATTTAAATAAAAAATGAGCTTTTTCGAATCAGATATAGTTCAAGAAGAAGCTAAAAAGCTTTTTACAGATTATCAAGAACTGATGAAACTTGGTTCTGATTATGGGAAATTTGATAGAGAAGGAAAAGTTATGTTCATAAAAAAAATGGAATCACTTATGGATCGATATAAAGTTTTTATGAAAAGATTCGAATTGTCAGAAGATTTTCAAGCTAAAATGACTGTAGAACAATTAAAGACACAGTTAAGCCAATTTGGAATTACTCCTGATCAAATGTTCGATCAAATGAATAAAACCTTGGTAAGAATGAAGGAAGAACTTGATAAGAGTTCTTAACTTTCTAAAATTGCATTTTTTATGGTAGATAAATTTGAATTACCAAAATGGCTTCTCAGGGGAATAGAAGAATCATTTCCACTCAGAAACTTTGATCAAACACTTTCATCTAAAATCAATGAGGCGACTAAAAATAAAAGGAAATTAAGAGTAAAACTTGGTATAGATCCAACTGGAACGGATATTCATCTTGGTCATAGTATTTTGTTTAGAAAACTCAGGGCGTTCCAAGATAATGGTCATGTTGCGGTACTAATAATTGGAGATTTTACAGCACAAATAGGAGATCCAACAGGAAAAAATAAAACAAGAGTTCAATTATCCGAAGAAGAGGTTAAGGAAAATTCAAAAACATATTTGAAACAACTTGGGATGGGTAAATCCTCTGATAAATCTATTTTAGATTTTGAATCAGAAGATAGGATAGAAATTAGATACAACAGTGAGTGGTTGAAAAATCTAGATCTTAATTCAATTATTGAATTAATGGGAAGCACCACTGTTAGCCAGATGCTTGCTAAGGAAGAATTTAATAAGAGATACAACTCTCAAACTCCAATTGCATTACATGAATTTTTATACCCATTACTTCAAGGCTATGACTCAGTGGTAGTAAATTCAGATATTGAACTTGGTGGCACTGATCAGAAATTTAATATTGCAATAGGAAGAGATTTGCAAAGACACTTTAAAAAAGAACCACAATATGGAATATTGCTTCCAATTTTAACTGGATTGGATGGAATTAAAAAAATGAGTAAATCAGAATCGAATACTGTAGGCTTGAGCGAGGATTCACTATCGATGTATTCAAAACTAGAAAAAGTTCCAGATAATATTATTCCATCCTATTTTGAATTGCTTACAGAATTAGATTTAACTCTCCTTAAAGAAAAAAATCCTCGAGATTTGCAAAGACGCATGGCCTTAGAAGTAACATCCTTATACCATGGCTGTGATGAAGCCCTAAGAGCACAATCTAATTGTGAAAAACTTTTTTTAGGACTTAAAGAAAAAGTTGGAGAGATTCCAATAATTTCTCTAAAAGAAATAGTGTTTCCCGTGAAATTTTTTTATTTGTTAAGCTCATTAAATTTATTTAAATCTAGTAGCGAATCAAAAAGGTCTATTCAAGGTGGAGGTGTAAAAATTGATAGTAATAAATTAGTAAATCCAGATCTTGTGTTTGATTCAAAAGAAGATTTATCAGGCAAAATATTGCAAATTGGCAAGAAAATAATTAAAAGGTTTGAGAATTAAAATTACATGAAAAAAATTAATTCAGAAGAAAAAATAATATTAGCTATTGATGGATTAGATATATATCAAGCAAAAGTATTGCTAAATAGATGTCCAAATATTAAATGGGTAAAAGTTGGCTTAGAACTTTTCACAATGGAGGGACCTAATGTAATTAAAATTTTGAAAAATTTAAATAAAAAAATTTTCTTAGATCTTAAATTTCACGATATTCCGAATACTATGAGTGCTGCTTGTTATGAGGTGTCCAAACTAGGAGTTGATATTATTTCTGTTCATGCTTCAGCAGGTTCTAAAGCTCTTACTGCATCAAAGAAGGCATCTTTAGAAGGAGCAAAAATAGCCACTGTAAATGCACCTTCTGTTGTAGGTATAACAGTTTTAACTAGCTTTTCTAGTGAAGAATTTAAATCAGACCTTGATAGAAAAAACTCGATTGAGGAAAATGTTATCAGGCTTGCAAAATTGTCTTTTGATGCAGGATTAGATGGATGCGTTTGTTCCCCATGGGAGGCAAAAATATTGAGATCAATGTATAAAAATAATTTCGAATTAATTACACCTGGTATTAGGACAAATATTCAAAAAAAAGATGATCAAAATAGAATAATGACTCCTTGTGAAGCAATAAGTAATGGAGCTTCTAAATTGGTTATTGGAAGAGCTATTACGAAAGCTAAAGATCCCAATAAGTCTTTTTTGGATATCTGCAAGTCTATTTATTAATATCATTTATCTTTGATTCTTCTCCTTTAAGTAATCGTCTAATATTTGTTCTATGCTTCCAAATAACTAATATTGATACAACTAAACTAATAAAGAAATAAGGATGATTTGTAGCTCCAATATCTAAATGCATCAAAAGTGGTAAAAAAATTGCAGCTGAGATACTCGATAAAGAGACAATCTTAGACTTTGCAAGAATTATTAAAAAAATTCCCAGTGATGCAAATCCTACTTTCCAAGAAAGAGCAATAAACATTCCTAAACCTGTGGCTACTGCTTTCCCACCTTTTCCTTTTAACCATATTGGCCATATATGTCCTGAAATAGCTGCAATTCCTGCTAAAACTTCAAATAAGTTTTGATTTGTGTAATTTTGAGCAATCTTAACAGCAATAAGACCTTTGCCTACATCAATAATAAATACGAAAAAGGCTGGCCATTTACCCACATTTCTTAAAACATTCGTTGCCCCAGTTGATCCAGATCCTATGAGTCTTAAATCAATATTTTTTAGAAATTTACCAAATAAGAATCCTGTTGGCAGTGATCCCAAAAAATAACTTATAGAAATAATTAGAATATGCATAGAAGTTAATTTAGTTCAAGATCATCATAAATTTCATCATTTGAGCCTGCGAAGGCAAGCCATAATGGAAATTGAAGAATTGGTATTTCTACGGATGTTTCCGCTGCATCTACAATAATAAATGGCAATTCTTCATTATCCTCTAATCTGTCAGCTCTTTCTATAACTCCTTCTGGCCTTTCAAAAAGAACAATGCCACTATTTGGTCCAAAATCATCTCTTGTAAGACCTAAGGAATCTTGTAAAATTCTCCTCCACTCTCCTAATCTCTCAGGTTGAGAAGCCAATATTAGAGTTTGAAACTGGTCACCATACAATTCACCAAGAATAGCTATTAATCCAGCAGATAATAAAGCATTTTTTTGCCTAGAACCCCTACTCTCTAGGGATCCCCTTCCACCCATATCAAAGAACCAATCATCCATGACTTCAATATCTGATGAATCAAGGCTTCGTCTTAATTTCCAAGGTTCTGAATAAAAATCAGGCTGTTCTATGAAATTTGAGAAACAACTTCTAATGATTTGTTCATCTGGTTTAAATGTTTCAGATAAGGCAGGAACGGTAACCAATTCATTTTTGTTTGAAGCCTCTTTTTTTTCATCAAGAGGAGAAGGCTTAACAACTATTGGTTGTGAAACTAATTCTAGTTTTTCTACATTTTGTGAAAGGTTCTGTAAAGAGCCCGTTAAATATTCTTGGAATCCCTTTACTCTTTTAGCGATATTATCAGACTGACCCTTGAAATTTGATTCAATATCTTTATCTAATTCATTTTTTTTTGTTTCTAAATCTTTTATCTCTTTAACTAAAGAGATTTTTTTTGAAAGAAGCTCGCTAAGGATTTCATTTGAAATATCATCTACAGATTTATTAGGTTTTTTGCTTACAGAAGTTACCTTCTTATTTTGAATTGTTTTGTTTTTTATAATCTCATTATCTTTTGCTTTTGTAATTGATTTATTGATTATTGATTCCTTATCAGGATTATTATTAGAAACTTTAGTATTAGTCATTTAGTTAAATTTGTAATTAATCAAAAATTTATTTTAAGGGTTTTTAATTTCCAGGGATTCAACTTTCTTTATAAGTTCGTTTTTTAGTTGCTCTGGATTAAATAGTATAGGTAATAAATGAGGGCTAGACTTTTCTCTAAAGTAGAAAATACCAGGGATTATGGGAAAAAAGAATTTCCAAGAGATCCAATTTTTAAATGGAAAGGTTCTAATTTCTTTTCCAAGTTGCAAAACTACAAAATCTTCATTTGTAATTTTTATTCTTAAAGTAAATGATTGAAGCAATAAAAAAAAGCTAAATGCAGCAAATACTATTGTGGGCCAATAACCAATATTTAGAAATAGGAGCATAAAACTTAAAATTATTAGGATTATTGGTAATTGAAACGATGGAGAGATGGTTACTGGCTCAGCTATCTTTGATTTAGTATTAAACATCGATTTATCCAAATAATATTTGTGTTAGAACTACATCCATTAAAGATACCGTAACAAGAGTCATTACCACGGCACCTGTTGTACTTGTTCCTACTTCTTTTGGACCTCCCTTGGTAGTAAGGCCATATCCACAGGCAATAATTGATATAAGTAATCCGAAAACTACTGATTTAATTATCATAGATGATAAGTCTGAACTAGTTAAGCTTACATTACCAGAACGAACAGAGGTCCAAAAAACAATTGGAGGAACGTTATAAAAAATAGTGCTCCAGATTTGCCCACTCCATAAAGCTACTGATAAAAATAAAATACATTGTATTGGTGACATAATTATCATAGAGAGTAATCTTGGAACTACTAAATATTGAATTGGTTCAGTTCTTAACATTGTTATGGCTTCTATTTGTTCTGTAACTTTCATCGTTCCAAGTTGAGCTGCATATGCAGTAGCGACTTTGCCAGTCATTAAAGTAGCAGTTAGAAGAGGAGCCATTTCTCTTGCCATCCCTACAGCTAGTAAGCCCCCTATTTCACTTGAGACTCCCATGCTGGTTAGTTGGGAAGCTACCTGAATATTAAAAACTGTACCTGCTGCAATGCCTGTAATTAAAACAATTAGTAAACTTCCAGGACCTGATTCCATAAGCTGTTCAAAAAGATCGTTTTTTGAAATTTTACCTTTAAAGATATAATTTATTGCTTGTCCTCCAATTATGAGGCTGCTTACAAGTCTTTTAAAAAACTTAGGATAATACATGTTTTTATATTAATTGGTTAATAATTTTTGATCCCACTTTCGCATTATAAATAGTCCAATTATTACTAACAAAGATGGTATAAAACCAATACATAACCTAATGGTTAATTGAGCTAAAGATGATTGTTCAATTATATTTAAACTAGAATTTTCCACAAAACAAGATTGATAACCAGATATGTATAGTAAAAAACCTAATACTTGAACACTTAACCCAATGCCAATTTTCTGAATAAGAACCATCCAAGCAGTATAAAGGCCTGCTGGTTTTTCTGGATCTTCATCTATTGCATCAGGCAGTAGTGACCAAGGTATTAAGTACGCGGTTGAAGCTCCTATTCCAATTAAACAGATTATGACAATCAAAATTATAAAAAGGATAAGGTTATCAAAATTAAGGAAAAGGCCATCCTCTAGATAAGAAACTTTTGATAAAGAAGGTAAAAATAATGCTGCTGTACATGAAACAATCCAAATAAGTGCACCGTAATTTAAAGCTGAAATTCTGTTCAACTTATTTGAAACTCTTGCCCATATTTGTAATCCTATTAGTGCACTTATTTGGAAGGGTATTGGAACCCAGTTGGCAATTTCTGAAGGCACATTAAGAACATCCTCTACATAAATTAGCGCGACTGTTTGCATCAACTGCAAGGCACACCAAAGTAAAATATAAAGAGAAATTACTTTAAGAAATTTTTTGTTATTAAATATTCTTTTAAATTGAAGTTTAATTGGTTCCGCTTTCCCGCCTAGCTTTTTTTGCATATGGGGCTAGCCCCCAGCAAGATATTAAGGTTGTTATTACTGCAATAATACCGCTAATTTTGCCCATTAAAAAATATTCGTTATTAGCTAATCCTTCTGAATTTAGAACCACTCCAGCTATTATTAAACCAGTTAAACCAGCAATTTGGTGGATCCCCACAGGCCCTGTAATGAATAGAACGATT
>JAOOLH010000003.1 GCA_028408675.1 Prochlorococcus sp. AH-716-K03
ATAATTAATTTTTCTAAGACCAGAGTATTTTTGTCCAAAGATGCTTTTTGGTAAGTATCTTTTAGAAGATCTTTTAAAAACATAAGTTTATTAATTTAATTTTCTATTTAACAGTGGTCTGATAATAATTAAAGAAAAAACTGTTAAAGAAAATAAAATTGAGATACAACTCTTACAAGTTAAGTCACCATATGGTGCGTGTAAAGCCACCACATCTAAATTCATAGTTTGAGTGTAAGCAATCCTGATAGGTTCAATCGCAAAAGTTAATGGATTTAAGGAGGCTAACCACCCTAACCAATTTGGCATAAAAGCAATTGGTGCTAATGCAGTACTTGCAAAAAGAAGAGGCAAATTTATTACAAATATAAGAGCAATTAATTCAATATGACCAGGTAAAACAAAAGCCAAACAAAGACTTATTGATGTTACAAAGAGTACTAATAGTATTAATGTTGTAAAAACAATTCCTAACCCATAAAAGTCAGGCCATCCATAACCCAAAACAAATGAAACAATCATTATCACAATACTTTGAACAAAACTCAGAATAGTTATGTAAAAAAATGAGGATAAAACTATAGACAATCTACTTGCTAAAGGTGCGACAAGTAACCTATTTAAAAAGCCAAACTCTCTATCAAACATTAAAGGTAAGCCTGAATTCAACGCTCCACTAAAAGCAGTAAAAACAATTAGTCCTGCTCCCAAAAAATTTCCATAAGAATCGACTCCCGGGAGAAAACCTTCAGGAGCTTTTGAGAAAAGAGCTCCAAATAAAAAGAGCCAAATTATAGGTTGCAATATGCCTGCTAAAAGAGTAGAAGGTCTTCTTTTTAATTGGATAAATAACCTTTTGGTTAAAGCAACAGTTTCTTGATATAAAAAATATAAATTATATTGTTTTAATTCCATTATTTAAGAACTTTTAATCATTATTATAATTAGTTATCAAAAAATTTATTATTTTTATCTCATTGATTGCTTCGATTCTTTTTTTAGATCTCTTTTACCAGTCATGGAAATTTCAGCATCTAATAATGTTTTACCAGTCGCCTGTAGATATACATCATCCAAGCTAGGTTGACTTTGAGCAAGAGAAAAAATTTCAAACTTTGAAAAAGCTAATTCTACTTTTAGTTTTGTGAGCAAATCCTTTTCCTTATCTACTACAAAATTAATTGAATAACCTTGCGCCTTATTTATGATAATCTGACTGATTCCATTGATTGAGGATAAAATTTCACTTATTTTTTTAGACTCTTCATAAGTACTAAATTCTCTTACTTTTAAAGTTATCCTATCTCCTCCTAATTTATTTTTAAGTTGAGAAGGGGTTCCTTGAGCTATAACTTTCCCATCATCAATTATTACCAAACTATCGGCTAATTTATCTATTTCATCAAGATAATGACTACTTAAAATAATAGTCATACCATCATTTTTTAAATTTTTCAAAAGTTGCCAAATTATATTTCTACTTTCAATATCCAAACCTACAGTTGGTTCATCTAATATTAAAACTTTGGGCAAATGTAAAAGGCCTGCAGCTAAATCTATTCTTCTTTTCATTCCTCCTGAATATGTTCCGCATTTTCTATCAATCCAATCATTCATCTCTAATTGATCTATTAATAATTTTATTCTTTCGTATTTTTCCTTTTTATTCATATGATATAAATCCGACTGAAAATCTAATAACTCTCGACCTGTTAGGATTTTATCCAGAGCAATATCTTGAGCCACATAACCAATTAATTCTCTAATTTTTCTTGGATTTTTAATTAAATTGATATCATTTACAAAAATCTCACCACCATCTGGTTCTACTAAAGTAGCTAGTATTTTTATGAGAGTAGACTTACCTGCACCATTTGGACCTAAGATTCCAAATAATGAACCAGCATTAATTTCCATTGATAAATCTTTTAATGCCTGAATATCAGAATATGACTTTGAAAGATCCGTAATTTGTATATAATTCATCAAACTAGAATTTATCCTCTAATATTTTACATCAATCTAATAATTAAAGTATGCCTTTAATGATAAGAACATTTGCATAGACTGATGTTCAAAATCCACAGAAAGTTGAGTTCTTGAAATTAATAGCAACAGACAAATACCAAACATATAAAGTATTGACCATCTGAATAATCCTTTAGCTTTTTCTAAATCGTCTGGTGAACTTTTCAATCTATTTATTAATTGTAAAAGTCTTCCATTAAAAGGTAAAAGCAGTATCAAATAAAGAAGTCCTCCCTCGGGTAAAGCAAAAGCACCAAGAATACTCATAAAAACAGTTGCCCATCCGTAGCGAGAAATAGCTTTGACTGTAAATGCTGAACCCTTAACGGAAGGTAGCATAGGTATACCTACAGACGCATAATCATCTTTTAATAAAATTGCAAGAGCCCAAAAATGAGCTGGGGTCCAAAGCATTACCAAACCAAATAACCACCAACCACTAAGTCCTACATGACCCGTGGCTGCCGAAGCTCCTACTAAAGGAGGTATAGCTCCTGCAATACCACCAAAAACAATATTTTGAGTTGTTCTTGGTTTAAGAATTATCGTATATAAAATTACATAACTACATAATCCCAATAATGTTAATCCGGCAGCTAAATAATTTACTCCACTTATCAAAAGCATTGCAGCTGCAAATGTACAAGATACTGCACCTAAAAAAACAGTATTAAATGATAACTTACCTGAGGGTAAAGCTCTATTACTAGTCCTTTTCATCCTTTTATCCAAGTCCATTTCCCACAAACAATTAAGTGCTCCTGCTGCCGCAGCTGCCAAGGCCCCTCCTCCTAAAGTACATATAAGCTTAGGAGAGGATAATGGCCATTCTTCCGTTAATGCCATACCTCCTAAAGTTGTAGCTAGTAATAATGGAATCAGCCTAGGTTTGGCAACTTCAAGCCAAGGAGGTAGTATTACTTTTTTTCTTGAAGGTACAACTTGTTCACGAATTGAAGTCTGGAAATTTAAGTCTTTTAAATTACTTTTCATGAGTTTAAACCTACTATTACTGAATTAAATGGTTGATTGATTTTTTTATTTAGATAAGGATTTCTAAAAATCAATGATGTTAGGGTCGCAATTAATAAAGAAGCATTTAGTTGATGACCAATAATAAAAAGAGGTTCACTTAAATTAGTTTTAAGGCTTAATACTCCTAGAACAACTTGGGAAATCAAAAGCAAAAAAAGTGAGCAAATGTATCTCCAATTATTCTGGAACAAATCTTGTTTATATATCGAGATAGCCAAAATAAATAAAATAGAAATAGAAATTGGGATAGCAAATAATTTATGAGTATCTAAAATTAAACATTGTTTATTAAAAGATAAGCAGAGATGTGCAGACCAAGTTGATGAAAGCCTTACTCCAATAAAAGATTGAACCAAAGTGAGTATTAGGGGGAAAAATAATAATATCTTCCACCAAGTCAATGATTTATTAACCCCATTATTTTCTAGATTCTGATTAATAGTTATTGTTGTTATTAGGAGTAAAAAAGCTGTCAAAAGATGAGCAGTAACCGAGTAGGAATTAAGTAAATTAATTACTGTTAATGCTCCAATAGAGCCTTGAACAATTACTAAGAAGACTAATAATGAATAAGTTTTTGGTAACCAATTTGGAAGATCTTTTCTCCAAATTATTGAAAGTATGAATTTAGAAAGAATTAACAGCCCTACTAGGAAAGCATCCAAACGATGGAACCATTCTAGAAAAACTCTTAAATTCATATGATTAAGAGGTAGAAAAGTCCCATAACATAAAGGCCAATCAGGACAAGCAAGCCCGGCCTCCATAACCCTAGTAGCTCCTCCAATAACTATTAAAGCAATTAAGGCCAAAACGCAATGGTTTCCTAATTTCAGAAAAACTTCCTTGTATTTTGTTTGATATATTTCGTTTTTGAACAAATTATTAAAGCTCTTCTTTTTGCATATTAATTTAGATTTAAATATCAAACATTAATTAAAAGTAAATGTTTTATTTTTAAAATTTATTTGTTTTTTTAATCTTTTTTCCCTGACATAAACCTATAAAAAGTTATTGATAATACTTCTTTTATTTTTTAAATATTAAGAAGTTGTGAATTTCAATAATTTTCCATTAACAAACAATGCAAAATTAAAAAAATTGAATATGTTGAAAATATAAATAACATTTATTACCTAAATTGTTAAATAAAAACTTTTATTTAATTCTTATAATTTCCGCTGTATTCGGTATATCTTTTTGGATCGGATTTAATGTTAACTTACTTCCTGTTGAAGCAAGTATAAATGCGCCTATATATGATGAGCTTTTTAAAATTCTTTTCATCATTGGATTAATAATTTTCATTGGAATGACCATAGCAGTTATTTATAGTTTATTTAAATTCAGGAAAAGGAAAGATCAATATGGAGATGGGATAGCTTTAGAAGGGAATTTAAGCCTAGAGATTGTATGGACAATTATTCCATCTATTATTGTTTTAATAATAGGTTTATATAGCTACAACATTTACGATCGAATGGGAGGTATGAAAGAACTAAATCATAGCCATGAAATGATGACCTCCAACACAGAAAAAATATGGGCGGGAATAAGCCAGGCATCAAATAATGAGTTTGCTAGCAATAATTTATCTGTTGAAGTTTCAGCTATGCAATTTGCCTTTTTATTTAATTATCCGAAAGGGAAATTTATTTCAGGGGAGCTTCATGTTCCAGTCGATCATAAAGTTTCTATGAAGATGGAATCAAAAGATGTTATTCATGCTTTTTGGGTCCCAGAATTCAGAATTAAACAAGATATTATTCCAGGCCAACCTACGGTATTAAATTTTACACCTACTAAAGTTGGGAAATATCCAATTATATGTGCGGAATTATGTGGTCCTTATCACGGAGGAATGAGAGCCTCAATAATAGTTGAAGAAGAATCTGACTACAAAGATTGGTTTAACAAAAATACAAAAACTGAGGTTAGCTTATGACGATATCAATTGATTCAAAGGATTCTAATACTAAGAGTCTTCAACCTAAAGGATGGCTTAGATACTTTAGTTTTAGTCTCGATCATAAAGTAATTGGTATTCAATATCTTATATGTGGGTTTCTTTTTTACTTAATTGGAGGAACTTTGGCGAGTGCAATAAGAATTGAATTAGCAAGCCCAATGTCGGACTTTATGCCCAGGGATGTATATAACCAAGTTTTAACATTGCATGGAACAATAATGATTTTCTTGTGGATTGTACCTGTGGTAAACGGTGCATTTGGGAATTATTTAATTCCTTTTTATGTTGGAGCTAGAGATATGGCATTCCCAAGATTGAATGCTGTAGCTTTTTGGCTCATACCTCCTTCAGGTTTGATGTTAGTAGCAAGTTATTTTGTTGAAGGCGCAGCACAGGCAGGATGGACAGCTTATCCACCTTTGAGTATAACCACCCCTCAATCAGGACAAATCATTTGGATAATGAGTGTTTTGTTGCTCGGAGGTAGCTCTATTTTTGGAGGGATAAATTTCATTGCAACAATTATCAAGTTAAGGAGACCAGGATTAAAGTTGATGCAATTACCTATGTATTGTTGGGCGATGCTAGGCACAAGTTTATTAGTAGTTTTGTCCACTCCAGTTTTAGCTGGAACATTAATATTGCTTAGCTTTGATATTGTGGCTCATACAGGTTTCTTTAACCCTGTTTTAGGAGGAAACGTAGTTGTTTACCAACATTTATTTTGGTTTTATTCTCATCCAGCTGTTTACATAATGGTTCTTCCTGCTTTCGGCTTGGTTAGTGAAATTCTCCCAGTGCATTCAAGAAAGCCGCTTTTTGGGTATACCACAATGGTTTTTTCAATAATGGGAATAGTTGTGCTAGGTCTAGTTGTTTGGGCTCATCATATGTTTACAAGTGGTACACCTCCTTGGATGAGATTATTCTTTACTATTGCTACAGCATTTATAGCAGTTCCTACTGGAATTAAATTTTTCAATTGGGTTGCGACCTTATGGGGTGGGAAAATATCTATCAATAGTGCAATGTTATTTTCATGTGGATTTATTATAAATTTTGTATTTGGTGGTATTACAGGAGTTGCTCTTGCTCAGGTTCCTTTTGATATTCACGTACATGATACATATTTCGTTGTCGCTCACTTCCATTACATTGTTTACGGAGGAACTGTTTTTATTATCTTCTCATCTATATATCATTGGTTCCCAAAGGTAACAGGTAAGTTAATGAGTGAAAAACTTGGAATAATACATTTTTCTATAACTTTTATTGGCTTTAACTTATGTTTTGCTCCTCAACATTGGCTTGGTCTTAATGGAATGCCTAGAAGAGTTGCGGAATATGATCCTCAATTTCAATTTGTTAATCAAATTAGTAGCGTTGGAGCTCTCTTAATGGCTATAAGTACTATCCCATTTTTAGTAAATATTTTCTTAAGTATTAAAAATGGAAAGGATTCTGGGGATAATCCTTGGAATGCTTTAACTCCTGAATGGTTAACATCCTCTCCCCCACCTGTTGAAAATTGGGAAGGGGAAGCACCATTAGTTGAAGAACCTTATGGTTATGGAAAACCAATAAATCAAGAAAATTAATCAAGAAAAACTATGACGACTCTCGATAGTTCAAAAGAAATTAAAAAAAATAAAAGTGAGGTAAGTCAACATCATGAAGACTTTAGGATGTTTGGATTAATAACTTTTTTAATAGCAGATGGGATGACTTTTGCTGGTTTCTTTGCCGCCTATCTAACATATAAAGCAGTTAATCCTTTGCCGGATGGAGCTATTTATGAATTAGAACTTCCTATACCTACATTAAATACAATTTTATTGCTTGTTAGTAGCGCCACTTTCCATAAAGCAGGAAAAGCTCTTCTTAAAAATAAAAATTCTGATACTCAGAAATGGTTACTAGTTACCGCTCTACTTGGTATCACCTTTTTAATATGTCAACTATTTGAGTATTTCAATTTGCCGTTCGGACTTACAGATAATTTATTTGCAAGTACTTTTTATGCCTTAACAGGCTTTCATGGTTTACATGTAACTTTAGGGACTTTAATGATATTAATTATTTCTTGGCAAACAAGACCAAAGGAAGGAAGAATTACTAATCAAAATATGTTCCCATTAGAAGCTGTTGAATTATATTGGCATTTCGTAGATGGAATTTGGGTTATTTTATTTATCATTTTATATCTTTTATAAGATATACTTCATTATTTAAAAATCTATTTTTTATTAACTTGTATTGCCACAATTCTAATTATTGGTGAGAATATATAATATGAAATAGCTCATATAATGCTTGTAGGAAAAGAACTTCTCGAAAAGTCTAAATTACTCAGTAAGAAATCTGAGGATGAAATAGCAAAAGGCTGCGGCTATATAGGTCCAAGTGGAAGAGTCCTAAGGAAAAGTTTTTATAGAGCACTTATTGAAGCTAAGGGTTATAAGTTAAGAAATAAAAGTAACGGCAGGAGCGGAAATAGATCTTCAAGAGGAAGACAAGCAGAATTTAAAACAAAAGTTCATGGCAATGGCAACTTATTAATTGGTCATACCTATACAAAGCAATTAGGATTAGAGCCTGGTCAAGAATATAAAATTGATCTTAAAAAAGATTCTAAAATCATATCCCTTACTCCATTAAATTAAAAAATTTATTTATTCCAGCCGTTCTCTTTAAGCCAATCTGGAGAAATCTCTTCACAATATTTTTCTGAATCTTTATTATTTTTAAATAGAAGTAGTTTTTCTACGTATTTAATTAATGCATCTCCTTCAAGATTTACACTATCGCCAATTGCTAAATTTTTGAGATTAGTGTTTTCCCAAGTATGTGGAATAATTGCAATCGTAAAATTTTCCCCTTCATTCTCAGATTTTGCAATTGTAAGGCTAATGCCGTTAACGCATATGCTTCCCTTATCTACAATATATTTGGAAAATTTTTTATTTTGCCACTTAATTGATAAAAGCCAAGATTTTTCAAGTTTTTCTATATTTTCAACTTTTCCCAAACCATCAATATGTCCACTAACTATATGGCCCCCAAGACGATCCGAGATACGGAGAGCCGGTTCTAAATTAACTATTTGATTAATACTAGATTTTTCTCCTAAAGTTGTCTTTTTTAAAGTTTCTTCACTTACATCTACTTTAAATTGATTATTTGAAATCTCTTTTACTGTTAAACAAATTCCATCAACTGCGATACTATCACCTATTTGCATATCAAAAGGCTTATCCAGAATTTCAATAATTAAAAGGGGGTTTCCTTTTTTAAGTTTTCCTGTTGCCTGAACTATTCCTGTAAACATAACTTTTAATAAAGATTATTTGAAAAACTATTATTAACTTTGATTTACTTTAAAACATTTTCTACTATAAATAAATTAAAAAGTTATTAAGTAGGTATTAATCATGTAAAGATGATAGTTCATTCTAAGAAAAGATCATTTGGGAAAGAGTGCGATGTAAGTTTGTTTACTTTAGGCACAATGAGAGCCACAGAAAATCTTGATAAAATGAATCAACTTATAAAAAGTGCTTATGATGCGGGCATTAATCATTTAGAAACTGCTGCTGCTTACGGTAAAGCTGAAAAACTGATCGGGGAGTCATTAAAGGAATTAGAAACTTCCGAAAATATATTTAGGAAAGAATGGATAATTACTACCAAAGTATTACCTAAAGGAGATTTTAATTATCTAAAAAAGAATTTCGAAAATTCGCTCAAAAATTTAAAGCTAAAGAAAATAAATAATCTTGCTATCCATGGAATAAACTTAGAGGAGCATTTAGATTGGGTTCTAAATGGAGAGGGGGGGAAGTTTTTAAAATGGGTAATTAAAAAAGGCCTGGTTGATCAAGTTGGATTCAGTTCACATGGCAATTATAAACTTATTGAAAATGCAATTAACTGTGAAGTATTTAGTTTTTGCAATCTTCATTTACATTTTTTAGATCAATCAAAAATAAGCCTTGCCCAACTAGCTTTAAAAAAGAAAATGGGTGTATTAGCAATATCCCCTGCTGATAAGGGTGGAAAATTATATGCTCCAAGCGAAATTTTATTAAAAGCATCTGCACCATATCATCCTTTGGAGCTAGCCTATAGATTTTTAATTTCGAAAGGGATTACAACTCTATCTTTAGGAGCTACAAAATTTGAAGATTTTAATATTGCAAAAAAGCTTATAAACTCAACTCAAAAACTAACATCTTCTGAAATTAGGGCATTAGAAAATATCGAACATTTTGCAAATGAAGAGTTAAAGTCTTCAAAATGTGAGCAATGCAGATCTTGCCTACCATGTCCAAGTGAAATACCTATTCCTGAAATACTTCGTTTGAGAAATATATCTATTGGGTATGGTCAATTAGAATTTGCTAAAGAAAGATATAATTTAATAGGTAGGGCAGGCCACTGGTGGGAAGAAAAAGATGCTTCTTATTGTTTAGATTGCAATGAATGCGTTCCAAAATGTCCTAGTAAATTAAATATACCGGCTTTATTAAAAGAAACTCACAACTTATTAGTTGAAAAGCCTAAAAAAAGATTATGGAGCTAAAGATTCATTCCACAAATTTTCTAAATTAAATTTCTCTTTATTATTAAGGGGAGAAAAAGACCAACTATTTTCCCAACATATTTTAGATGGGCCAAGGTTATTATTTTTAATATTGATATTATATTTATTTTGAGAATATTCATTACTAAAAGGTAAATACCAGCCTTGATTAGCTAATTCATCAATGGTATTCCTGTCTTCAAAAGATTTAATCCATTCAATTAAAATTTGATTATTAATTTTTGATTTACTTAAAAGAAAATTCCAACTTAAAGGAACACCATTTTTAGGAAAAACGATAGAAAGCCTTGAATCAATTTTTAGATATTTAACGCATTGAGAATATGGAATAATAGCAACAGATGCCTTAGAATTTATTAACCAATTTATTGAATTTTGGTCATCGAATAACATTGTTTGACCTTTAAGTTTTCTTAGAGAATTTTTTGCATTAATTTTTTTTGAAATAGACATTATTATTCTTGGACTTTGAGGAAATATTATTTTTTCTTTCAACTTTTCATCAAGAAGAAAATCCCAAGAATTACTAGCATCATTAATTAAATCTTTATTATTTTTTATAATTACTGCAAATGGAACTACACCTATTGGAAATAATTTATTAATTTGATATTCTTTAAAACTTTTTAAAAAATCTTTCGATCTCTTATTTAATAAATCATTTGGAAATAAATCATTTATTTTTTGAAAACTTTCAAAATTGATAGTATTTATCCACCCATCTTTTATTAAAATAAAGTCAGAATTAGATAATATTTTTTTGTTTTTTTCTAGTTCAAGTTTACTAAAATCAATACTTTCCTGTTGCCAACTAGAAGGCAAAGTATCTTTTAAAGATTGAGGATAAAAAGCTCTTTGTAAAGAAATACTTATTTTTTTTGAGGAATTACTACATGAATTAAGGAGGAAAAGTAACGACAATTTTCCTAAGTTAAGAAATTGCCTTCTTGTTGAATATTTTTCAATCATTTAATAATCATCATTAAAAGAAATTTGACCTATTTTTTTCATCCTTTCTAGTTTGATTTGACACATTGAAACTATTTCTTTATTACTAAAACCCTTAAGAAAAGCAAAAATCGACATGCCACCAGCGCCTACCCCCTCCTTAACATATCCTATTTCATAGTCATATAATTCTTTATATTTAGATGATTTAAAATTCAAAGGACTTGCCATTCCTAATAAGTTTACTTTGTGTTTTTCAGCAATTAAATCTAATAAATCACCCAATGAATTATCTTTAACCAACCAGCCAGTTGTTGCTACAAAAACGAACTCAATAAATTCTTGTTTTTCTGTAGAATCAATAAATTCCAATGCAAGTAAAAGTAAAGCCATCATCTGACTACCTCCAGATAATACAACCGATTGCTTAGCTAATCTTGCTCCAATCAATAGTCCCATAGAGAATGCTTGGAACGGATCTCCGACTGAAGAAATAACATCTAAAGAATCAAAATTATAATTTAGATTTGCATTTAAAAGACCAGCTTTAATTACTTTTTTTTTTAAGGTCCTAGGAGCATTAATTAAACTACTACCTATTAAATTATCTACCTTCAACCCAAAAGCTTCCATTACTGCCTGAGCAGTTGTAGTTCCACCTGGGACGGATTCTGAAATGCATATGGGCTGATTAGTAGATTTTCCAATTTCTAATCCTTTTTTATAAAGGCTTAAAACTCTCTTCTTTTCCATCGATTTTCCTGTTGTTAGACATTTAGAAGGTCCCTCTAAATAATTTTCTACCACCATATGATTAAAGTAAGGTTTTTCGTTTATTCCTATAGGAACAACTATCGGTTTTGCGCATATAAGTTTCGAACAAACATAACTTATTAATGCAGGAGTTACTCCTGCATTTAAAAAAGGTAATTTATATTTATGATTTATAGATGCACCAAAAAGAAGAAACTCAGCATCTGCCAATGCAGTTTTCTTTCTAGCTTTTGAATTAATTCCTGCTGCAGAAATACCTTCAATTTGAGAGGTTTCTGTTCCTGCAATCACAAGATAGAAAATAAAATTATCAATTTCTTTTTTAAGAATTTCTACTCTGTCAGAAAATAATTTTTGATTAATTTTACTGCCGAATAACTTTATTCCTAAATAAGATTTATCCATTATTTAATCTTATATCAAAGACCTAAATCAACAAATCCATTAATTATTTTTGGAGGATCTGGTATATTTGAATTTAATCTAGGGAAAAGAGAATAAGAAAGTATATGTATGGTTAAGACATAAACCATTTCTTGAAAAATTACTAATAATATTGCTACTAATTGGATAATTTGGATTGAAGGGGAAAAGGGTAAATTAAATAAGTCAATAACTTTATCTATAAGGCCATAGCTTGCTCTCGTAATTATTACCCAGAGATTATCGCCAACTAAAGTTGATAATGCAAATACTCTTATAAAAAAACCTAGCGTCCCAATAATTACACCAACACTCCAACTAAGCCACCAATTTTTTTGCTTAAACCAAGACCATCCTAACCAAAAAGCTAATATTCCATATGGGAACAAAAATAAAGTTCCTCTTATTGGACCCATAAGTATAAGTAACAAAAGAAATTGTATTATGAGACCTTCAAACGCAATTTTAGTTCCTCTTCTCAAATGCAGTAATATTATGGGAAGAGGTAATATTAATCTCAACAATGCTCCACCTACAGGTAAATAATATAAAGCCACCCAAAGTAATGAAGAAAGAGAAGCTAAATATGAAGGTTCAATTATATTAAGTGCCTCATTTTTTTTTAAAAATTTCATATAATTTTTGTATAAAAAATTAATTTATATTTATACTTTTATTTTTTGAGTCAAAAAAACGTTCAATCTTTTCTATTTCAAAATTTACATCAGAATTTCTTAAAATGGTACTTAAATTTTCAATAGGATCTTTTGGATCTACATCTTTTAAAATAAAGATAATTTTGTAAGATTGAGGTTGATATTGTTTTTTAAAAAGTAAATTTTTTTGCTTAGTAATTCTTTTGTTATTTTTTGCTTTATCCCGAGCATTAATAACTTTCTTGATATTTAAACTATTTTCAGTTTCTTCTTTTATTATTGGCTCTTTAATATTTTTGTTATTTTTTTCTTTCTCCTCGGCTTTAATAACTTCCTTGATTTTTAAACTATTTTCAGTTTCTTCTTTTATTTTTGGTTGTTTAATATTTTTGTTATTTTTTTCTTTCTCCTCGGCTTTAATAACTTCCTTGATCTTCAAACTATTTTTATTTTCCTCTTTTACTCTTGGTTCTTCAACATTTTTAAAACTAGATTCAAGAAAATTTCCAACTCTACCCCCTGAACACGATTGTAATAAAATTAAAATAATTATTAAATAAACCTTTTTAATTGTTAAACCCATATTTAATTTTTATTTTTTTTATACTTTGATGTCTTTTTCTTAGTTACTTTATTTTTTTTTAAAGCAGAACCCTTTTTATCTTTCATTTTTTCTTCTAATAAAACCAATGCATTATCAAGTGTGAATTTCTCTAAATTAGTATCTTTAGGCAAAGAGGCATTTATTTTTCCACACTTAACATATAATCCATACCTTCCATTTAAGATTTGAATTTTATCGGTTAATTCTTTAGGTTTGCCAAAATCCTTTACTACTTCTTGACCTCCTCTACCTAATTTTGGCATCGCGAGAATTTCTAATGCACGTTTAAGATCAACTTTAAATACGTCATCTTCTTTTTTTAAAGATCTATTTTCAGAATCATCTTCATTTTTGATCCATTTAATATAAGGACCAAATCTTCCCCTATCGGCCTCAATAATTCCACCTTCGGGATGCTCTCCTAGCAATTTTGGTAAGCTTAATAGCTCTAGAGCTTCCTGCAAAGATAAGTCATCAGTTTTTAAATCTTTAGGTAAAGATGCTCTCCTTGGCTTAGCTTTACCCTCTTCACTATTTCCTAACTGAACATAAGGTCCATAAGGCCCAAATCTTAAAAATACTTGCTCGCCAGTTTTTGGATCAGTCCCAAGATCCGAGGGACCACTAAGAATTTGATCAACTTTCTTTTTATCCAAATCTCCAGGAGTAATATCCATAGGGAGATTACCTTTTGCTTGTATTTCATTACCTGATTCATC
The DNA here is from genome assembly GCA_028408675.1 of Prochlorococcus sp. AH-716-K03. Taxonomy (GTDB): domain Bacteria; phylum Cyanobacteriota; class Cyanobacteriia; order PCC-6307; family Cyanobiaceae; genus Prochlorococcus_A. Next base: position 13,760 of record JAOOLH010000003.1, read on the forward strand.
TATTTTTACTCCCTCTAGCCATGGCCCATTTGAACCAATCCTAACTACACATGGTAAATCATCAAAATCAACTTGTCTGTACGCTTTTCCATCAATATCTCCTTCTGTTTTCTGAACTTTTACTTCAAGACCATTTTTACCTTTATAAAAAGTTTCTAAATATGGAAGCCACTCAAGATTACCTGAAGAAATTTCGTCTAATGATGATTCCATTTTTGCCGTAAAAGTAGTATCAACCAGATCAGGGAAGTGCTCCTCTAGTAATGCCGTAACAGCAAAAGCTGTAAATGTAGGTGACAAAGAGTTTGAAGAAATATTTGCATAACCCCTATCAACAATTGTTCCAATAATACTTGCATAAGTTGAAGGTCTTCCTATTCCTTCTTTTTCTAAAACTTTTACTAATGCAGCCTCAGTATATCTGGCTGGGGATTTAGTCTCGTGATGGGTAGCCTCTTTGCTAGTCACTTCTAGATTAGACCCAAGAGTTAAATTGGGAAGAATTACTTCTTTTTGCTCTAATGATGCGCTTGGATCATCACTACCCTCTACATACGCTCTAAAAAATCCTGCAAAATCTATACTTTTTCCACTTGACTTAAACAATCCTTTCCCAACTTCTATTTCAGCATTAATCATTGTTAATCTAGCTTCCGCCATTTGACTAGCAACAGTTCTTTTCCAAATTAATTCATAAAGAGAAAGATCTCTTCCGAACAGTTCTGTATCATTTGGAGTCTTAAATACTTCGCCAGCAGGTCTGATAGCTTCATGTGCTTCTTGAGCATTCCTTGCTTCTGAATCAAATTGACGAACTGAGCTTGATAAATATTCCTTTCCATATCTAGAATTTACGCATTCTCTTGCTGCTCTAATTGCTTGCTCGGAAAGATGTACCGAATCAGTTCTCATATATGTTATGAAACCCTTCTCATATAAACCTTGAGCACATCTCATTGTTTCTCTTGCCGATAGTCTGAGTTTTCTATTAGCTTCCTGTTGCAAAGTACTAGTCGTAAAAGGTGGGACAGGCTTCCTAGTTGTGGGTTTTTTTTCTATTTTGAGGACTTTCCACTTTTCTTCAGAAAAAGATTTGAGCAAACTCTTTGCTCTATCTTCGTTCAAAATTAATGATTTATTACCTTTTTTTAATTTTCCTGTCTGTTCATCAAAATCAGAGCCGTTGGATATTTTCTGACCATCTAGACTAAATAATTTACTTTCAAAAGAAATATTATCTTTGAGCAAAGACGCTTTTAATCCCCAGTAAGTGGCTTTTTTGAATGCTCTCCTTTCTCTTTCTTTATTAACAAGCAATCTTACTGAAACAGACTGAACGCGGCCAGCAGACAGTCTAGGAGCTACCTTTTTCCAAAGTAACGGAGAAAGCTCATATCCAAAAAGTCTATCAAGGATTCTTCTTGTTTCTTGGGCCTGAACTAATTCCATATCAATTTCTCTAGTCTCATCAAGAGCTTTATTAATCGCCTTTTTAGTAATTTCATGAAAAACCATTCGTTTAGTTGGAATTTTTGGTTTAAGAATTTGCATTAAGTGCCAACTTATACTCTCTCCTTCCCTATCTTCATCAGTTGCTAATAGCAATTGTGTAGCATCTTTTAAAGCATTTTTTAAATCTTTAACAACCTTCTTCTTTTCCTTTGGGACAATATAAAGTGGTTCAAAATCTTCTGTAGTATTAACTCCTATTCTTGACCATTTTTCTTTTTTGACTGAAGCAGGGATTTCAGCGGCTCCTTTTGGAAGATCTCTTACATGTCCCATAGAAGCTAAGACTTCATAATTAGGAGGCAAAAATCTTCTTATAGTTTTTGCCTTCGTAGGACTTTCAACAATAACAAGTGTGTGATCCAAGGTCTATTTCAATAAAATGGTGTTTTTTTAATCAATTAGGGCATATTATGATTAATTGAAACATCTTCAAGCAATATTGCTCGAGAATTTCAAAAATCATACCCACAAATTATAATCAAGTTAAGATTAACTCTTACATCCTTACAATCAAACATTCAATTTAATTAAGTGCCCAACGAAATCTTTACAATTAATTTAAATGCACAAGCAATTATTCCAGAAGCTTTCATTTTGCTTGGTATTGTTGGCACTCTTCTTGTAGATCTCGCTGGTGAGAAGACGGCCTCAAGGTGGGCGCCTCTAATATGTTACATTTCATTAGCTAGTTCTCTTTTAAGTCTCGCTTTACAGTGGAGTAACCCTGTTAATATTGCATTCCTTGGCTCATTTAATTCAGATAATTTAGCTATTGCATTTAGAGCAATAATTGCATTATCTACCTTGATATCATTACTCATTAGCTGGCGTTACACCGAGCAGAGTGGAAGTCCGATCGGAGAATTTGCTGCAATAGTTTTATCGGCAACTTTAGGAGCCATGCTTTTGTGTGGATCTACTGACCTTGTAAGTATATTTATATCTTTAGAGACTTTATCAGTAGCAAGCTATTTGCTTTCTGGTTACCTCAAAAGAGACCCTAGGAGTTCAGAGGCGGCTTTAAAATATCTTCTTGTTGGATCAGCTGCTGCTGCAATTTATTTATATGGTTCCTCATTTCTTTATGGTTTAAGTGGTTCCACAAACTTATCAACTATTGGGATAGAAATATTAAATAAGCCATCTTTTATTACATCCTTATCACTAGTTTTTGTCTTATCAACTGTTGCTTTTAAGATTGCTGCAGTTCCTTTTCACCAATGGACTCCTGATGTTTATGAAGGATCCCCCACACCAGTAGTTGCTTTTTTATCTGTTGGTTCTAAGACTGCTGGATTTGCTTTCGCAATAAGAATTTTAAGCACTACTTTTTCTTCTTTCGATGAACAATGGAAATTATTATTTACTATTTTAGCCATCTTAAGTATGGCCTTAGGAAATATCGTTGCATTAGCCCAAACCTCAATGAAAAGGATGTTAGCCTACAGTTCAATTGGTCAGGCCGGATTTGTAATGATAGGCATAGTATCTGGCACTCAAGATGGCCTATCAGCAGCAGTATTATATTTAGCTTCATACTTGTTTATGAATCTAGGAGCTTTTTCATGTGTAATACTTTTTTCTCTGAGAACTGGCTCAGATAGTATTTCAGATTATTCAGGTCTTTATCAAAAGGATCCCTTAATTACTTTAGGTTTAAGCCTATGTCTTCTTTCTCTTGGTGGGCTACCGCCTATGCTAGGTTTTTTTGGCAAAATATATTTGTTTTTTGCAGGTTGGGCTAATCATCAATATCTTTTAGTTGTAGTTGGATTAGTAACTTCAGTAATTTCAATTTATTATTACATCTCTGTTATAAAAATGATGGTAGTAAAAGAACCTCAAGAAGCTTCTGAAATAGTTAAATCTTATCCTGAAATAAACTGGAATATTGTAGGATTACCTCCATTAAGAGTTGCTTTATATACATGTATAGCAGTAACAGCTTTGGGTGGGATACTCTCTAACCCACTTTTCAAATTAGCTAATTCAGCGGTATCTGAAACTCCTTTCTTGCAAGATATATTAGCTGTGGCGAATAATACTCTCTAAAAAATTATTTATAAATGAAAAATAAAGTTGCTAGCTTAGAAAAAGTTTCTAAAACGTATGGCAAAGACGATCTTATTGTTAAAGCCTTGGATAAGGTAAATTTAGAAATTTATAAAGGGGACTATTTGGCTGTTATGGGCGCGAGTGGTTCCGGTAAAAGTACTGCAATGAACATTATTGGCTGTTTAGATAGACCATCTCAAGGGGTATATAAATTAAATGGGGCTCCAGTTGAAAATTTATCTGATGATGAATTAGCTGAGTTGAGAAACCAAAAATTAGGATTCGTTTTCCAACAATTCCACCTTCTATCAGACGCTACTGCACTAGAAAATGTTCTTCTACCAATGATTTATGCGGGTGTAAATCCTTTGGAAAGAGAAGAAAGAGCAAAAATTGCCTTAGATAAAGTTGGGCTTTCTGAAAGAGTTAATAATCGTCCTAATCAGTTATCAGGAGGGCAACAACAACGTGTCGCAATTGCAAGAGCAATCATTAATAACCCTGCACTTTTATTAGCCGACGAGCCTACAGGAGCATTAGATTCAAAGACTACAGAAGATGTATTAGACCTATTTGATAAACTTCATCAATCAGGAATAACTATCGTTTTAGTAACTCACGAAGATGAAGTTGCAAGTCGTGCAAAAAAAATTGCAAAGTTTAAAGATGGAAAAATAGTTGAATTAAAAATTAAATAAATTTAAAACCTTTTTAATACTTTTTCTTGACTTTGATTATAGATTCTCAAATTCCCATTATTGTCTATGTCTCTTATTTTCCAATCGTTTGAGTCATAACCCCGAGGTAAATATTTTTTTGTAAGATAATTATTTGCGTTTTCAACAATATAATCTTTTCTATAATTACATTCGACTGCATCATGAATAGTTTTAAGAATTTTAGCAACCCAATAATATTCGCATAAATTTTTAGTATCAAGGACTTCAGATAAAGAAATCCCCTGTAATGGGGTTTTATTTAAAAAATTCATACCTAAACCTATCCTTAAATAAATAATTTCTTTTCCTCTTGTTATAACCCTGGGTAAAAATCCAATTAATTTTTTGGAATCATAAAAAATATCATTTGGCCATTTCAAATCCACTTTTATAGATTCCATATTCAACATTTCACATAACTTAATTGCGAATGAAAGACTCAAGATGTCACTTGAGAACTCTGATGAGAATATTGGATAAGCGGCACTAAGCCATATTCCGCCTTTAGGAGAAAACCATGATCTAGAATTTTGACCTATCCCAGATAATTGCTCTTTGGCTACTATTGCTCTTGGTTTAGATCTTTTGATTGGAGAATCTTTGAGCCAATTGGTTAATTCATATTCAGTACTTTTACATTTTGATTTATATTTAAGTCTCCAATCTGGACAAACTCCTTGGATTTTTTTGTAGTGATATGCTGTCTTAGCTACAGATCCTAAAAGTTTCACAAGTCCATATTATTAAAAAACAAGCAATCTTTACAAGATTAAATTATCCTAAATCTTATAGCTTTATAAAACAAATTGCATAAAAAATATTTACCAATATTAAATAAAAGATATCCATCTTCAATGAGAAACTGTCTTGATAATTTTAAAAAATCATGGGGAGACTTGGACAAACTATCCAAATTAAATGAAAACTGGGAAAAGTTAATTGGTTTGGAATTGTCTAGGGCATGTAAACCATTAAAAATTGAACAAAAAAATCTTACCATTGCTGTAAATCATCCACAATGGAGGCAGGCATTAATTTATAACAAACACAAATTAAAAGAAAGTATCAGCAGATTTGGAATAAATTTAAATGAAATTAAGATAATTCAAAATTACGAAGTCAAAAATTTAGATTGTAAAGAGATGACTTCAAAAACGATTTGGGAGAAACATCCAAGCAGAATAAAGAATAATAATATGGTTATCTGTAAAATATGTAAAATTCCTACGCCCAAAGGTGAAATAACAAGATGGGGGAAATGTAGTTTTTGCTGGCGAAAAAGTGGTTAGAAAAATTTTTTATTTTTCTAATATTAATATTCCCATTTGATTGAAAAAAATTGTCCTATATTCCACCTTCCTAAACCCTAATCCCTTTGCAATTTGTATAAGTTTATTCCCCTCTGGAAATTTTTTGATACTTTTTTCAATATAAGAATACTCTTTACTTAAATTAAAAAATTTCGAAATTGGTACTACTACTAACCTTAGATATAATTTTTGAAATATATCAGCTAAAGAATTCAATTTAGCATGATTAAAGTCTAGAAACCCAGCTCTACCTTGATCACTTAAAAGACTAAAAACTTTTTTTAGACCTTCTTCAACATTTACCAAATTCCTCAAACCATAAGACATACAAATTCCATCATAATTTTTTAAATCTTCATCTATTTCTAAGATATCTTGCATCTCCCAAGAGATAAATTTATTATCAATCAATTTCGACTTTTCCATTGCAATATTTAAAATTTCTTTTGCACTATCTATTCCAGTAACACTTCCATTGGGCCTAACTTTTTTAAAAATTAAAAAGGATAGATCCCCAGTTCCACAACATAAATCAGCCCAATTTTCCCCATCAATTGGTTTTAGTAAATCAACTAATGTCTTTTTCCAATATTTGTGTAATCCCAAACTAAGCAAACTATTTAAAAAGTCATAACTACAAGAAATATTATTAAAAATAGTTTTAACCTCATTAGTTTTTTTATATCGCATATTTAAATATTTTTAATTAATGATAAATTATTTTTTTAATTAGGTCTCATTGGTAGTTTCTTTTCAATAAGAAAAGATTTTATTTCATCTATAGTAAGTTTTTTATCATGCAGTAAAGATGCTAAAAGTGCTGCAGAGGCTTTACCTTTGGTAAAAACATCATAAATATCTTCTACTGAGCCAGCCCCCCCAGAAGCGATCACAGGGATATTAACTGCATTTGCAACTGTTTGAGTCAATAATAAGTCGTATCCATTTTGTGTCCCATCACCATCCATTGAAGTTAATAAAATTTCTCCAGCCCCTAATTCTTCAACTTTTTTTGCCCAACTTATTACATCTAAACCAGTATTCTCTCGCCCCCCCTTAACATATACTTCCCATTCACTAGATTTATTAACTTTTTTTCTTGCATCAATAGCAATAACAATACATTGTGTTCCAAAATTTGCAGAGCTTTTGGAAATTATGTCTGGATTTTTAACTGCAGAAGAATTTAAACTTACTTTATCTGCACCTGCTCTTAAAAGATCATTAATTGAGTTGATCGAATTTATGCCCCCACCAACAGTAAATGGAATTTTAACTGATTTCGCTGTTCTAGAGACAAGATCAACTAATGTTTTTCTATTTTCCACACTAGCTCTTATATCTAAAAATACTAATTCATCCGCTCCTGCTTCTGAGTATTTACAAGCTAATTCGACAGGGTCACCAGAGTCTCTAAGGTTTACAAAATTAACACCTTTAACTACCCTTCCATTAGCTACATCTAAACAAGGAATTAAACGAAGAGCTACCATTTTAATAAAAATTGTCCAAAGGCTGTTAATCTTGCATAATAGCTTCCATTTTACCTCTTATGGCTGAAACAAAATTATTACCCAAAATTGGTAGTAAAGTTAAAATTAACATTAACAAAGTTAAAGATAGATTACCTGCAAAGCTAATTGATCAAATATCATCAAATCCAAGAGTTGTAACAACTGGATATAAAATGACCGATGGTAGAAGTATTGGAATTACTGTTAAATTACAAAATGGAGAGGAAAATTGGTTTTTCCCTGAAGAAATTGAGAAAGGTTAAATATTAAAAGTGAATGATCCAAAACAATTATTAGGAATTAAAGGGGCTTCAGAGACTTCGAGTATTTGGAAACTACGTATTCAATTAATGAAGCCAATCACATGGATCCCCTTGATATGGGGGGTAATCTGTGGAGCTGCCGCAAGCGGAAACTTTCAGTGGACAATAAGTAATGTTTTGGCCTCACTAGCATGCATGCTCATGAGCGGACCACTTCTAGCAGGTTATACCCAAACTATTAATGATTTTTTTGATAGAGAAATTGACGCTATTAATGAACCTAATAGACCAATACCTTCTGGAAAGATTTCGATTAAGGAAGTAAAAATACAAATTTGGGTATTACTTATTTCTGGTTTAGTAGTCTCTTTTTTATTAGATTTATATGCAAAACATAGTTTTCCCTCTGTCTTTCTTCTGGCTTTAGGTGGCTCTTTGGTAAGTTATATCTATTCTGCTCCTCCTTTAAAATTGAAGCAAAATGGATGGCTAGGAAATTATGCTTTAGGAGCTTCATATATAGCTCTACCATGGTGGGCTGGACAAGCCTTATTTGGGAAATTAACTATTGTTACTGCATTACTAACTCTTGCTTATAGTCTTTCTGGACTTGGAATAGCAGTTATAAATGATTTCAAAAGTGTTGAAGGGGATTCAAAACTAGGATTGAATTCGTTACCTGTAATATTTGGAATTAAAAAGGCTAGTAGAATAAGTGCTGGTCTCATTGATATTTTTCAATTAGCAATGGTTATCGTATTAATTGTTATTGGACAACATTTAGCATCAGTAATTTTAGTTTTACTGGTAATTCCTCAAATTACATTTCAAGATATGTGGTTACTAAGGGACCCGTTAAAATTTGATGTCAAATACCAGGCAAGTGCTCAGCCATTTCTTATAACTGGAATGTTAGTCACCGCTTTAGCAATAGGACATAGTTTTTTAGTAGCTTAAAGTGAATGGAATAAAATATAAATATTTTATTTTTAGCTCATCAATATTGATTTTCTTTGTCATAATTTTCCCCATACTTAATTTAATTAGGATTACTTTAAATTTTGACCCACTTAAAATAAATACTTCAAAATCAATACCCTATTCTTATGAAATATTTTCTTCTGATAATAAAATATTAAGAAAATTAAGTCGGAAATTTGATGTTCTTGATAATACAAATGAGATACCATTTTTTCTAAAGTATTCTTTTATCTCTGGGGAGGATAAAAGATTTTTTAACCATAATGGAATTGACTTAATAGGTTTATCAAGAGCTTTTATTAGTAATGTTCAGAGTGGATATGTTAAAGAGGGTGGGAGCACTATTACTCAGCAAGTTGCAAGATTAATTTTCTTAAATAATGATTTAAGTTTTCAAAGAAAAATTAATGAAATAATAATTTCCCTAGTATTAGATTTGAAATTCAGTAAAAATCAAATTTTAAAATTATATCTAAATAATATTTACTTAGGATCAGGAGCTTATGGCATTAATGAGGCTTCCCAAGTTTATTTTGGAAAACTTTTAACTGAATTATCATTATCTGAGGTTGCCTTAGTAGCAGGATTAGCACCTGCTCCCTCAATTTATTCGCCTTATGAAAATATCGATTTAGCTATTAAAAAAAGAAATAAAATTTTAAAAGATATGTATGTTGATGGCTACATATCTTTAGACGAGAGAAATGAAGCACTTAAGGAAAAAGTTAACTTAAATTATTCAAAAAATAATAAAGATACTAAAGATAATTTATTAGTAAATTTCATCCTCAAGGAAACAAATAGCAAAATCAAAAATCATAAAAAATATAAATTTTTAAGGATAAAATCCAGCATCAATAAAGATTGGCAGGAAATAGGACAAAAAATTTCTAGGTCTGTAGGGCCTAATAATATTGAAACAGCTTTGGTATCAATAGAATCCAATAGCGGTTTGATTAGAACAATGATAACTAGTAAGAATCCAACAATAAACGAATTTAATAGAGTTACCTCCGCTATAAGGCCTTTAGGTTCAACTTTTAAAATAATTCCCTACACTGCAGCATTAAAAGAAGGTATAAAATTAAGCGATAAATTTGAAGATTTACCTAAGTGCTGGAAAGATTATTGTCCCAAAAATTTTTCCGAAATTTATCGGGGTAAGATATCTTTAATAGACTCTTTTAAAACATCCTCAAATATAGTTCCTCTAAAAATTTCTAGTAATATAGGTCTTAAAAAAATTATAAATCTAGCTAATTTATTTGGCCTGGGGTATAAACAACAGCTTGAAGAATTTCTACCATTAGCTATCGGATCTTATGGAGATAGCCTCCTAAATATTACAAATGCTTATGCAGCTTTGAATAGCAATGGAAATCTATATAAGCCAAGCATTCTCGAAAAAATAGAATCAAATAATTATGAATTAATTTGGGAAAATAAATTTATACATGAGAAGATATTAGATTCCGAAGTAAACAAAAGCCTAAATAATCTACTTGAAAAATCAGTTTCGGAAGGTACTTCGATAGCAGCCTCAATTAAAGGAGAAAAAGTATATGGCAAGACAGGAACTTCAGACGAGAACAGGGATCTTTGGTTTATTGGTTCAATTAATAATCTTACTACAGGAGTTTGGATAGGTTTTGATGAAAACAAAAAATCTAAGTTATCTAGCGGTAATGCAGCTTATTTTTGGAAAAAGTTCGTGAGTAAAATATATGATTTAGAGATTTAATAATAAAATACTTTATTTTTTATTTATAAGAAATTTTTGCTGCATAAAATCCATCTCCTGGTTCATCAAATTTCGGTAAGATTTGTTTTTCACTATCTAATTTAATTTCTTTATTTTTTGTCAAAAATCTTTTAATTAGAAAATTATTTTCTTCAGGACATATTGTACAAGTTGAATAAACTAAAGTTCCATTTCTTTTTAAAAGAGGTAAAACGCTTTCTAATAATCTTTCCTGTAAAAGAATTAATTGATTTATTTTATCCTTACTTAAAGACCATCTTGAATCAGGATTTCTTGCTAAGGTTCCAATCCCTGAACATGGCGCATCAATTAAGATTTTATCAAAATAAGAGATAAGATTTGGCTTAATATCAACTAAATTAGTAGCATCAGCTTTCAAAGTTTTAACACTTTTTATATTTAATCTTTCCAAATTTGATTGAAGTATTTTCAATCTTTTTTCTGATCTATCAACAGCTAAGATTTCGGCATCGTCATTAGCTAACTGAGCTAAATGAGTTGTTTTACTTCCTGGGGCAGAGCAGGCATCTAGAATCTTTTCCCCTTTCATTGGATTCAAAAGAGGAGCGACCCATTGAGAAGATCTATCCTGGACTACCCACAGCCCATTACTATAGCCAGGGAGTTTTTTAATAGACCTTGGATTAGAATTTAAGGCGATCCCATTTTTTAATTGACTTATTGCAGTAGCATTAATATTACATTCGGCAAGTTCATTCAAAAATTTATTTAAATCAGTTTTCAGAGAATTAATTCGCAAATCAATTGAAGGTTTTTTATTAAATGCCTTGGCGATATTTTTAGCTTCTTTTATTCCTACCCAATTAACAATTTCTTTTACAAGCCATATTGGTAAAGACTCAAGAAAAGACAATCTCTCAATTTCATCTGAGGATATTTTGGGGACATTTTCTTTTTCTATATGTCTAACGGTATTTCGTAATATTGCGTTTACAGTTCCAGCCAAACCTTTTAAATCAGTTTTCTTTGCAACCTCTACAGTTGAAGAAATAGCTGCAGAAAATGGTATTTTGTCCATTTTTAATAATTGATATAAACCTATATGTAAAAGCCATCTTAGTTTTGGTGGTTGCTTTATATGAGAAAGTTTTGATGTATGGTCTATCCAAAGGTCAAGAAATTTTCTATATCTAATACATCCAAAAGATAATTCCGTTATGAATGCTATATCTAATGAATTGAACTTATAATTCTTTAGTACCTTTTCTAGAGCATGATCTGAATAAATTCCTGAACTTACTTTTAATAGAATTTCCCAAGAAGCTTTTCTTTGAAGGTACCCTTTAATCAATTTATAAAATCTTGTTTAGTAATATATGCTAAATATACTATTAATTATGAATATTGTTCTTAGCTATTAATTGAAGTATTAAACCAAATAAAGCCAAGAACACTAACTAAGGTTAAATTGAATCCCAAAAATATGTAGATGTTAAGAGAATGAACTTTTTCTCTTGAAAATAATTTATTTTTTTTATTTTTTTTCATTTGTAATTAGAACAAAATTTAAAGAGGTTAAAAGTTAGTCACAATTTATTTTTTCTAAATCAATATCCTCTCTAGCTTCGAAAGGGATTAATTCTTTTAGAGCACATAATTTCAAATACAGATTTATTATCCAATCTAAATTTTAAAAAAAGTAAATAAAAGAGTGAAAATTACAACTAGATAGATTTATTTAGATTAATTAATGATCTATTTATCTATTAATCTAACATGTGTTTTTAATATTTATTAATATCATTAGATTCTCTTAAGTTTTAAAATTGACTATTAATTTAGTATTTATTTTAATAAAGATTACTAATAAATTCCTCAGCTATTCTTAAATGACCATTTAGCTTTTCGTCACTCATTTTATCTAAATTTCTCGTTAACATTCCAAGTCTATATTGTTTTCTAAAATAAGTTTCATTATCTTTTATAAATTTCCAAAACAAACCATCCCAGATTGAACACCAAGGACCACTTTTATAATCAGACATTTTTTTTACGTAATTTGAGCTAGAAATATAAGGTTTTGTTGAAAAGATCCCTCCATCGCTAAACTGACTCATTCCATAAACATTAGGGACCATTACCCAATCATAAGAATCTATAAACATTTCCATAAACCATTTATAAACTTGATCAGGGTGTATACGACATAAAAGCATAAAGTTACCTATTATCATAAGCCTCTCAATATGATGGCAATAACCGTATTTAATAATATTATTTATGACGATATCTACTGGATCAATTCCTGTAGTTCCCTTATAGAAACATTCAGGCATAGGCTTATTATCAAAATTCCAAAAATTTGTAGTCCGCATTTGGGTACCATATTTTTCATAAACTAAGCAAATAAATTCTCTCCATCCAACTATTTGACGAATAAAACCTTCTAGAGAGTTAATAGGAACTTTATTTTTTTCACCATAAGTTAATGCCTTATCTATAACTTCTTTTGTAGTCAATAAACCGCTATTTAAAAGAGGGGAAAGTAAACTATGCCATAAAAAGATTTTTTCCCTACTAATTGCATCTTCATAATCGCCAAATAAGGAAAATCTATTTTCGAAAAAATCATGCAGCCAACTATCAGCTTCTTCAAAAGTAGTTGGATATATAAAATAATTACTTTCACCTATAAACTCTATCTGTAAATTAGAAATTATCTTTTCAGCCTGAATTACAAACTGATTTTTTGGAAATTTTGGGGTTTCAGGAATGTTTATGTTCTTGGGTAATTTTTTTCTATTTAATTCATCAAAACTCCATTTACCTCCTTGAGGTGAGCCATCAGGATTCAATAATATATTTTGACTTCTTCTTTGATTCTCATAAAATCTGCCCATTAAGGGTTTTTTGGGATTAGATTTAAAAGACTTTCGTAAGTCTTCATTTGTTACAAACATTGGGGATTGGAAAACTTGTAATTTAAGATTATTTGCTTCAACAAATCTATTTATCCTCTTCATAATTAAAAAATCATGAGGATTTATAATATTTATCTTTTGATATTTTCCTTGCAAATATTTTGATAGATACTCTCCGGTAGAAAGATTATTTTTATTCTCAATATAAATAACTTTAAATCCTGAATTTTGCAGATATTTTTTATATGCAAGCATTGAAGCTTTATGGAAAATTAATTTATTTTTGTGATTAATTGACTTTTGAAATTTATCATTACCAAAAAATAATGAATCTTCCATCATCAAAATTTTACAACTTAACTTCAAGAGTGAGCTTTCTCTAAAAAGTTGATTTGGAAATATAATCGATATCTGATTCATACTAATGACTTCCTATTTCTGCATCTATTGGAACAGTATTTAACTTCCTTCCAACAATCTTTCCATTTTTTGCGCCAATTAAAGGGCCTGTTGCAAACGGGACATATTTTGCTCGGCAGGATTTTCAAAATTTATAATTTTCTTTTATGAGTAGATTTAAATCTAGTTGAATCTTTAAGTTCCATATGTTTTGTTTTTCTTCCAGAAACTCTTTTCCTCCAAACTTTAAATGATTTTGGCTTAAGATTATTTCTCATTATTTTGATAGCATCTTCTTCTTTTAAACCAAATTGATACTCAATCGCTTCAAAAGGAGTTCTATCTTCCCAACACATCTCGATTAATCTATCTATATCAATAATTTCCATTTTTATTGCTTACATTCAGAAGTACAGAGTTTTTCAATATTTGATCTGCCAGTAATTTTAAGTCTGTGTTTTGCCCAATATTTGTAAAATAACCTCAAAACCGGCGCAAGCAATTCAATTTTTAAAGGGTAGTAAATCCACCCTAACCCTATTAATTCATATGAATATGCTAATACGTCTAGTCCTTTGATAATATTTCCATTTTCTAAAATCCCATGAAGATTTGACATTGCTTCTGCATATGAGATGTCCTTAAAGAAAGTAGGATTATAATCTTTTTTGTTGATATCAACAAAGTCAATTTTATTTAACTCGTCTTTGCTTTTTAAGAAATTAGTTTCTCTAAGACATAATGGACAACCACCATCAAATAAAAAAGTTAATTTATTTTGCATCTTACCTTTTTATTTAAATATAAAATTTAAATTACTTTTTTGTGGACAATTAAAAATTAAAAGCTTTTTAAAGATTTTTAAAGATTTTTAAAGATTTTTATGAACGTTACTAATAGATTTTCAAAAGAAGCTTTATAAAGCCTTAATAATTTCTTTCTCTAAATTAATGAAAATTACTTTATCTTGTTTATTAATAACCATTGACTAAGGGATACATCAATGGTTTAAATTTTTATTTAGTGTTTAATCGTCCAAGAGATGTACTCCTTCTCCAATATCTGGAGCAAATTTACAATACTTCTCGAACACAATGCCGACACCTCTCATCTTCTCCCCTAGTTCATCGTTAAATTGTTTCCATTCTTTTGAATCTGGCTCAGGTAATGTCCAACCTTGTGTTTCAACCATACTAGTTATCACTGTATAATCCCATTCAATGTAGGCCATTTAATTACATCTAATTTCCTATTTATTATAAACTAAATTACAAATTAAATTTCTAAAAATTCAATTTAGATAAAATAAAAATTGATTAATCGAAACTAAATTTTTTATTTTTGAATTTATTGTTTCTGGAATGAATATAATTAAAATTACTATTAAAGCATTTTTCAAATGTCAATTTTGCCAAGAAGATTTGAGCGAATAAAGAATGTTTTAAATTGCCGAATGAAGAATTTAACAGTTTTAGTAGAAGCAGTAAATAAACCCCACAATTTATCTGCGATATTAAGAACATGTGATGCAGCTGGAGTTTTTGAAGCAAATTTCATTTGTAAAAAAAATGAAGTTAAAACTTATAACAGTACTGCACAAGGTAGCCAAAAATGGGTCAAGTTAAATAATTATGAGACCACAATTTCAGCAGTATCTGATCTAAAGAAAAAAGGTTTTAAATTATATGGAACTACACTTAATGAAAGCTCAACGGATTATAAAATTTTTGACTATTCAGAAAATACTTGTTTTGTTTTAGGAGCAGAGAAGTGGGGATTAAGTGATGATCTAATCTCAAAGGTTGATGAATCTATCTTTATTCCTATGGCAGGAATGGTCCAATCTTTGAATGTTTCAGTAGCAGCTTCTATTTTACTTTTTGAAGCTGTTCGCCAAAGGCAAAGTAACCTTCTGCTTCCTTTGAATGGAGAAGGTTTAAGTCAAAAAGAATATCAAAAGACATTATTTGAATGGAGTTATCCTGAATTAGCTAATATTTACAAAAAGTCTGGGGGGAAATATCCAACACTTAATCAGAATGGAGAAATTATAAAAAACTAAAAATAGAATATCAACTACTATTTCTCAAAAATATTTTCTATTTCTTCTCCAATAAAAGAGAGACCTAAAACTAAGAAAAACATCGCTAATCCAGGAAATAAAGCAGTCCACCATATTCCAGTCGGTAGTGCTGCAAGAGCAAGATTAAGATCACCACCCCATTCGGGGACATCTGCTGGTACTCCTAAACCTAAAAAGCCTAAACTTCCCAATACTAAAACTGCATCAGCAGCATTTAAGGTAAGGAGAATGGGCAACGGAGTAATTACATTTGGAAGGATATATTTAAAAACTATAGTTTTAACATCAGCTCCCGAAACTCTTGCAGCTTCAACATATGTCTCTGATTTTATTAATATTGTTTGATTTCTAATTAACCTAAAATATTGAGGGGAATAAACTATGCATAATGCTATAGAAGCATTAATAATCCCTTTACCCAATACAAAAGCTACCACTACCGAAAGTAAAATAACAGGTATTGAAAATATAGTATCCATTACAAGTGATAAGCATTTATCAAATAACCCTCCTAAATATCCGCTCAATAAACCTAATGGTAATCCTAAGATTAAAGCAAAGAGAGTAGCAAGCAACACAACTTCTATAGCTATAGATGATCCTTGTAAAGTTCTTAAACAAACATCCCTTCCTAATCTATCGGTTCCACATAAATGTTTTAGAGAAGGTGGCGCAAAAATATCACTACTAAATGAAGATAAAGAATAACCAAAAAAGTTATTAGCCTCTAATACTTTCATAATTAACACTATTAAAAGGTATGAAAATACAATTAAAAATCCAACTCTCCTAATGTTCTGAGCAACTTGATTTGAGGAGTTAACGTTCACAACTTTATGATTATTCGAATCTACTAAAATATAACTCTTGTTTCAAAGATAAAATAGCTTTTGTTTTTTTAATTTGAAATTAATTACTGATTTAATTTCAGCACTGCCATAAAAGCTTCCTGAGGTACATCAACTTTACCCATTGCTTTCATCCTCTTTTTGCCTTTAGCTTGCTTCTTTAAAAGTTTCTTTTTTCTAGAAATATCTCCCCCATAGCACTTAGAAAGAACATCTTTTCTTAATGCACTTATACTTTCGCTCGCAATTACACGGCTACCTATTGAAGCCTGAATAGGTATTTTAAATTGTTGTTTTGGGATTAGCTCCTTTAATTTTTCTACTAAGCCTCTGCCTATACCATAAGCCTTATCTTTATGAACAATTGAAGTTAAGGGATCAGCTCTTTCAGAATTTATAAGCACATCTAACCTAATAAGATCATTTTTTCTATAACCAATTAAATGATATTCCATTGATGCATATCCTTGAGTTCTACTTTTCATTTGATCAAAAAAGTCTGTAACAACTTCTGCTAAAGGTATTTCATAAATCAAGGTCACTCTATCTGTGGTTATATACTTCATATCAATAAAAACACCTCTTCTTTCTTGGCATAAACCCATTAGTGTTCCATTAAATTCATTAGGAGAATAAATTTCCATTTTCACATAGGGTTCTTCTATTGATTCTCTTGATTGTGGATCTGGAATTGTCGAGGGATTATCAATATAAATCTGTTCATTATCATTTAAATTAATTTTATAGATAACTGAAGGTGCAGTTACAATCAAATCTAAATCATATTCTCTTTCCAATCTTTCCTGAACAATTTCCATGTGCAGTAATCCTAAAAATCCACACCTAAATCCAAATCCCATAGCACTACTAGTCTCAGGTTCATACTTAAGAGCCGCATCAGATAATTGAAGTTTTTCTAAAGACTCTCTTAGATCTGGATACTGATCTGCATCAGTTGGAAACAATCCACAAAACACCATTGGATTAGCTGTTTTATATCCAGGCAGTGGATCTTTAGCGGGGGAATTTAATAGTGTAATGGTATCTCCTACTCTTGCATCAGCGACTGACTTTATAGAGGCCGCCAGATAACCAACTTCGCCTGCATGAAGTTCATTAACTTGCTTCTCATCAGGAGCCATTATTCCGATTTCATCTAATTCATATTGTTTTTTACTAGCCATAAGTAAGATTTTATCTTTTTTATTAATTGATCCAGATATTACTCTGAAGTAAACAATTACACCTCTGTAGGGATCATAATAAGAGTCAAAGATAAGAGCCTTAGTAGGGGATTTTATCTCGTCTTGAGGATGAGGGATTCTACTTACAACTGCTTCTAATATATCTTTAATGCCTTCTCCTGTTTTAGCAGAGCAATTTATTGCATTAGATGTATCTAGTCCAATTATCTCTTCAATTTCTTGCTTTATTTTTTCGGCATCTGCACCAGGCAAATCAACCTTATTTAAAACAGGAATAATTTCTAAATTATTTTCAAGTGCTAAATAAACATTGGCTAGAGTTTGAGCTTCAACACCTTGACTTGCATCAACAACTAATAAAGCACCTTCACAAGCCTGCAAAGATCTACTCACTTCATAAGAAAAATCAACATGTCCAGGTGTATCAATTAAATTTAAAATATACTCCTGAGAATCTTCTGCTTCATATTTCATCCTAGCTGCTTGTAATTTAATTGTTATACCCCTTTCTCTTTCAAGATCCATACTATCCAAAAACTGGTCCTGCATATCTCTTGGTTTCACAGTACCTGTATCTTGCAGCAACCTATCTGCGAGAGTAGATTTGCCATGATCAATATGAGCTATTATGCAAAAATTTCTTATTTTTGAAACAGATATATCAGTCATATAAATTTAATAACAAATCCCTTATTATCTAATTAACTAATGATAGCTAATTGGGATTAGGGATGGAAACCTAAAATAGAATTATTTCTTTTTTTAATAATTTCTAAAAAATTATTATCACTTTCGTTTTCTGATTCAGATTCATAAAGAAGATGAATTAATTTCTTCTCAAGATCAAACTTATCAGAATTAAAAAGGCAAGATTTTTTTAAAACTTCAATCATTATAGAAACTGCTGTACTAGCCCCAGGAGAAGCACCTAATAAAGCAGAAAGTGAGCCATCTCCCGAGTTGACAATTTCTGTGCCAAATTGCAAAGAACCTCCATCCTTAGTTTTTTTTATTATTTGAACTCTTTGCCCAGCATTCTCTAAATACCAATCCGAAGGCTCAGCTGATGGCATCATATTCCTCAAGTTTTTAACTCTAGAATTATGGCTCTTAAGAGATTGTGAAAAAAGATAATTAATTAATTCTTTATTCTTAATCCCAACATCAAGCATAGAAAATAAATTATTTTTTTTAATTGAACTAAATAAATCAAAATAAGAGCCTTTTTTTAAAAATTTAGTCGTGAAACCAGCAAAAGGACCATAGAGAAGAAATTTTTTGCCTTCAATCCATCTTGTATCTAAATGCGGCACTGACATTGGAGGTGATCCTATATCTGCTTTCCCATAAACTTTTGCATTATGTTTTTCCGTTAAAGATTTTTCCTCACAAATAAGCCATTTTCCACTAACAGGAAAACCACCATATATTTTAGCTTCTGGAATTTCTGATTTTTGCAAAAAGTTTATTGTTTTGCCACCAGCTCCTAAGAAAACATATGAAGTGCTCAGGGGAACTACTCTATCCAGTGAACGAACTTTTAATTTCCATTGTTTTTTATCTGTTTTCTTTAAATCTATTAATTCTGTATTATAACTAATTTCAACATTTTTATTCTTAGAAATATAATTTAGATATTCTCTTGTTAAAGCCTCAAAATTGATATCTGTCCCTCTTTTTATTCGAGTAGCTGCAACTTTATCTAAAGGATTTCTACTATTAGTAATAAGTGGTGCCCATGATTTTATTTGATTTAAAGATGATGAAAATTCCATATCTGCAAACTCTGGATATTCAGACATTGCTTTAAATCTTTTTTTTAAAAAAGAAATATTTTCAGTACCTGTGACAAAGCTTATATGAGGAATAAATTTTAAAAATTTTTTAATATCTATCTTCCCAGTTGCATGCAATGAGGCCCATAAAGACATTGAATTTTCAAAGGAACGATTTATAGAAAGGGCCTTTTCTATTTTTAAATTTCCATTTTCATCTAAGGGAGTGTAATTTAATTCGCAATTTGCAGCATGACCAGTTCCTGCATTATTAAACGCACCAGTACTTTCACTACCTGGCTTACTTAACTTTTCTATGATTAAAATTTTTATTGCAGGTAAAATCTCTGTGATTAGTAAAGCAAGTGTTCCGCTCATTATTCCTGCCCCTACCAATATCGCATCATAACTATTATTTTTATTTAAGATTTTTTTAGAAGTCACAACAGAAAATTTATTTTTTTTGCAATTAATCAGATTTCTTTCTAGGCTTATTATAAAGTCAATTCAAAATTATGAGTACTGAAACATTACCGCTTACAAATGAAAATGTAGAAACGGTTTTAGATGAACTAAGACCTTTCTTAATATCAGATGGAGGTAATGTAGAAATAGCAGAAATTGATGGTCCGATTGTTAAAGTAAGACTTCAAGGAGCATGCGGAAGCTGTCCAAGCAGTACAATGACATTAAAAATGGGAATAGAAAGAAAGCTAAAAGAAATGATTCCTGAAATAAGCGAAGTAGTCCAAGTTTTGTGAGCTATTCTTAAAAATCTTTTTTAAGACTCTTTTTTTAATTCTTTATTTAATGATGATTTAAAATCTAAGCAATTTACAGGAAGACCTTGACCTATAGCTATTAAAAGTGGAGCTAAAATTCCAATAGTAAATACTAAATTTGATTGATTAACTTCATTTTTACTTAATGTAAAAGTTATCAAATAAATAATAGTGAAATAAGCATGTAAAGAAAAAAATTCTTTTGGCTTTAAAGCGGGCCATCTTAAAGTATTCCCCAAAAAATATAAAAACCCTGTCATAAATTTAAATTAACTAAAAAGCCTAAATTAAATATAAACCTAGTACTTTTTAGGAATAATTCATAATAAAATTTACTTAAGATAATAATTAAAAAAAAATTAAAAATTTATTTCTAACTGTTAAATCTGGACAGTAGCACAAAAATACGTTTATAATAATATTGTAGCAATAGCTACATTTTCGTTCACCCTCTTTGAGGGCGCAGTTCGAGTCATACCAGGGAACGGGGGATGGCCGTTTTGTCACTTCGAAACATGACTACTTTAACTTACAGAGGTAAAAACTACGTTCAAAACAAAAAGGCTGCTAATAAGCAACCTGTTGAACTTACCTATAGAAGAAACGTATACACCAACAGAATGGATGACGCTTCTTCAAGTAATGAAAAGGCAGAATTAAATTACAGGGGTGCTAACTACACTAAGTAATTTAATTACCTAAAAAACCCCTTCTTAGGGGTTTTTTTTTGCTATATTTTAGAAATTATTCTCGTTTTTGATGTCTAGTAACTGCTGTAATACTGATGAGTCAAATATAAATTTTAAAGGTCTTGATCATAAAGATGCTATTCAACAGAGGTATGGTTCTGCTGCATTAGAAAAAGAGAGTTGTCTTTGCACACCTGTTGGTTTTAATCCTGTTTTACTTGAAGCAATTCCTGAAGAAGTTATAGAAAGAGATTATGGATGTGGTGATCCAACAAAATATGTAAAGAAGAATGATATTGTTTTAGATCTTGGAAGTGGGAGCGGTAAAAATGCCTTTATTTGTTCTCAAATTGTTGGGAAAGACGGGAAAGTAATTGGGGTTGATCAAAATCCTGATATGCTTAAATTATCAAGATCTGCTTCCAAAAAATTTTCAGAAAAGATAGGTTTCATCAATACAGAATTTCTTGGGGGTTCAATTGAAAATCTAGATGAATTAGATAAAGATTTAAATCCATTAATCGCAGACAAATCAGTTGATATTATTTTAAGTAATTGTGTTTTAAATTTAGTAAATCCTGAATCTAGAAATAATCTTTTAAGAAATATAAAAAGAGTTCTTAAAGATAAAGGAAGAATAGCCATTAGTGATATTGTCTCAAGTAAAAAAGTTCCTTTGAGATTGCAAAATGATCATGATCTTTGGACAGGATGTATTAGTGGAGCGTGGCATGAGCCAGAATTCCTAAATGATTTTAAAGATCTAGGTTTTAAAAACTTAGGATTTGCGGAGAGGAGTAATGAACCTTGGAAAGTTATTGAAGATATTGAATTTAGAACAGTTACTTTAGTAGGAAATATTTAGGCCTTCTTAAGAATTTAATTTTAAAATTTGAATGACCATTAATTTAAGAGATCAAATACCCGCATTAAAAAACAAATATTACTTCAATTATGGAGGTCAAGGACCATTACCAAAATCATCTCTAGAAGCAATAGTTAAAACTTGGGAAATCATTCAAGATTTAGGACCATTTACAAATGATATGTGGCCTTTTATTTATAAAGAAATATTGACCACAAAAAGAATTATTGCACAAAAATTAGGTGTTAATTCGAAAAATATAGCTTTAACTGAGAACATCTCTTCTGGAATGATTTTGCCTTTTTGGGGTATAAAAGTAGAAGAGGGAGAAGAATTGTTAATAAGTGACTGCGAACATCCTGGAGTGGTAGCTGCAAGTAGAGAATTTTGCAGAAGAAACAAATTAATATTCAAAATTTTACCAATACAAAAAATTAAAAATCTAAACGACGATAATATAATTTTAGAGATTTCAAAAAATCTAAATAGTAAGACTAAGATCCTAATTATTTCTCATATTTTATGGAACTTTGGATATAAAATTCCTTTAAAACAAATTTCTATCGAATTAAAAAATAATCGAGAAAATTCTTATCTACTTGTTGATGGTGCTCAAACCTTTGGTCATATAAAAATTGAAGAAGAAGTTTTTTATTCTGATTTATATTCCATAACTTCTCATAAATGGGCATGTGGTCCTGAAGGACTTGGAGCTATTTATGTCTCAGACAGATTTATTCATGAAACAGATCCAACAATAATTGGTTGGAAATCATTAAAAAAAGAACAAGGAATTTATGAGCAGTCAGATAATCTTTTTCATGAAGATGCAAGGAAATTTGAAGTAGCTACCTCTTGTATTCCTTTACTTGCAGGTCTCCGGAATTCTTTAGATCTTTTAGATAAATACTGCCCTGAGAAAGAAAAAAGCAACAATATCAAAAGATTAAGTGAAAAACTTTGGGATAATTTAAATCAATTTAACGAAATTGAATTAGTTTTAGAAAAAAAATATTTAAATGGGATAGTTAGTTTTAATATCGAAAATATTGAAGATAAGGAAAAATTTGTGAAGAAACTTGGAGAAAAGAAAATCTGGATTAGAGTTTTAGAAGATCCTAAATGGTTTAGAGCATGTGTGCATCAGATGACCACAGACGATGAAATTGATTTACTTTCTGAAGAAATAAAAAAATTACCAGGGAATTTCTGAGCTATCCCATGCAATAAATTTTCCAGTAGATTCTGGTGATTGATTTTTAATAATATTGATCAAGAGTTGGGATGATTTTTCTTTACTAAATAATTTATGTTCTGGAACAAATTTATGAAAAGGTCTAGATAAATCTGTATCTACTGTACCTGGATGAAGCAATGTAATAGTAGCTTTTGGGAAACGCCTAGCCCACTCAATACTTAAAGATTTAAAAAACTGATTTTGCGCAGATTTTGCAGCTCTATATGAATACCAGCCTCCAGTTTGGTTATCTCCAATGCTACCAACTCTCGCACTTATACTGGCAAAATTAAAATCACTATCTTTTGGTATAAATTCTTCAATAGCTTTAGCTAATAAAATAGGAGAAAAGGCATTAATTGAAAAACTTTCCATCATATTTTTTTTATTAAGATGTTGTAATCTTTTTTCTGGCTTAAGAGTTTCACTATGAAGTCTTCCAGTAGCGTTAACTACCAATCTTAATTTCGAAGAATGATTTAAAATTTTACTTTTAAACTGTAAGAGTGATTGAGAATCCTCAATGTCTAATTCCCAAAAAGAACTAAATTTACTTTTTCTTCCACACAAAACAACATCCAATTCTTTTTCACTTTTGCGCAGATCTGTAGCTAGTTGGGTACCAATTCCACCAGAACCTACAACCAAGGCTAAACCTTTCATTTTTGAAGAATAAATTTTTTTTAATTCTAAGAAACTATTCTTGTGATTTGTGCAAATATCTCTCTTATTTGCTTTAAATTTTTATCCGGATTTACTTTTTTCTTCTAAAAATTTATAAGCAATTTTTCTATCATCTAAATCAATAATCTTATCATTAAGAATTTGATAATCCTCATGTCCTTTACCTGCGATTAAAACAATATCCTCTTTTTTTGCAAATTCAATCGATTTTTTTATTGCTAAAAATCTGTCAATTTCAATTTTTATTTGATCTCTTTTTTTAATGCCACTTAAAATTTCACTAACTATTTTTTCAGGATCTTCAGATCTTGGATTATCTGACGTTATGAATACGTAATCAGAAAACTCTTCAGCTATTGATCCCATTAAAGGCCTTTTACTAGAATCTCTATCTCCACCACAACCAAAGACAGTTATAAGTTTTCCTTCACAAAGTTTTTTAATTGATTTCAAAACTTTCTTTAATCCATCAGGTGTATGCGCATAATCAACAATTATAGTTGGTAATAATGCTGAAACATTATTATTATCAATATCAATTTTCTCCATTCTCCCAGGAGTACCTGGAAAAGATTTTATTGATCTTGATAAATCTTTTAAAGAGAAATTAAGTTTATACAAAATTGTTATTGCTTGAATTGCATTCATTAAATTAAACTCTCCAACTAGTGGAACAAAGAGGTTTATTTTTTCTTCAGGGGTATGAAAGATGCATGTGGAACCATTTCCAGTAAAATTTTTATCTGTTACATAAAATAATTCTTCATTTTTAAATTCGCTCTTAATCTTTTTTGTTGAAACTAGAGACGATCTGTTTTTTAGATGAGTTGGCAATTTTGAGATCCAAAGGTCATCGTTATTTAAAACAGCTTTCCCATTTTTTTCTGATAAGTAAGGCGGGAAAAATAATCTTCGTTTTGTCTGAAAATACGATTCCATATCGGAGTGATAATCAAGATGATCTTGAGATAAATTTGTAAAAATAGCTGCATTAAATTCACAACCTGATATCCTATTTTGAGCAATAGCATGGGAACTTACTTCTAATATTGCAAACTCAGAGTCGGCTTCAACTGCAGCATTTAACTTTTTTTGAAGTTTATCCGCAAAATCAGTTGTATGTGAAGAGACCTCTGAATATCCTGGCCACCTATTAAATAGAGTTCCAAATAAAGCTGTCTTTTTTCCTAATTTATTAAGTAGATATTCTAATAAAAAAGTTATTGTTGTTTTCCCATTAGTACCTGTTACACCAATAAGTTTAAGTTTACTTGAAGGTCTATTCCAAAACTCAGATACTATTTGACCACAAAAAAGATCCCCTAAAGGCTCGTCGATAACAAGAACTCTTTTATAATCAATAGTTTTAGTTAATTCTTTGGCTTTGCTACCAATAATGGCTGCCTCTGCACCATTTTCAATAGCCTCTCTCCAATATTTCCCTCCATCGACATTTAATCCTGGTAGTCCCAAAAACAAAGTTCCTTTTTCAACTTCTTTGGAATTAAAAGATATATTAGTTATCTCTGGATTTATCAACCCAGAAGTTGGAACAATTTCGACTGAAGATAGAAGTTTATGTAATTTTATTGATCTCATCTTCAAATCAATTCTTATTCAAAGCAATATTTATATTTATTTCTAGCCATTTTTTTAGTTGATCATCCTTCAATCTTGGAGAAATCCTAGGTAACTCAATAATTTTTTGAGACTTACTTTCTTTGATAGCGACAACAGGAACTTCATTATCAAATTTTTTATATTTATTTTGATACAAATCAAACCTATCAATGTCAATTTCATTGATTTCTAATTTAGGTTTTATTTCTTTAAGATTTATTTTTGTAAGTTTATTTTTTAATGTCTCGCAAAGGCAACATCCTTTCCTAACAAAAATAAATATTTTCATTCACTTAATCAGGAACAGGATCACAACCGCATGGAGTTAACGGATGACATTTACTTAATCTTCTTAGGGTCAACCATCCACCTTTCCATGGGCCGTGCCTTGTAATAGCCTCGTATCCATAAGAACTACAGCTTGGTATAAATCTGCATCTTGGCCCAAAAAAAGGCGAAAACCACTTTTGATAGAAAGAAATCATTAAAAGAAGTATGGATGTAATTAGTTTGTTGACGCTTTTAATCACTTTAATGATGTAAAATAGTAGATCAGTAATGATTAGTTTAGTTGAATTTAATCAATTATCCAATTTATTGCAAATCTCAATTTTAATTTAAACTTATGTCAAGATACCGCGGCCCAAGATTAAGGGTTACGCGTCGCTTGGGAGAACTACCAGGTCTCACTAGGAAAGCTTCAAAGAAGTCAAATCCTCCAGGTCAGCACGGCCAAGCCCGTCGCAAGCGATCAGAATACGCAATTCGTCTAGAAGAAAAGCAGAAACTTAGATTCAACTATGGAGTTTCTGAAAGACAACTTGTTCGTTACGTTAAAAAAGCTAGAGCTCAAGAAGGCTCTACAGGAACCAACCTCCTTAGACTTTTAGAAAACAGATTAGATAATGTTTGTTTTAGATTAGGTTTTGGGGGGACAATCCCAGGCTCAAGACAATTAGTAAATCATGGTCATGTGACGGTTAACGGCAAAGTTCTTGATATTGCTGGTTACCAATGTAAATCAGGAGATTTAATTAGCATTAAGGAAAACAAAGCAAGTAAAAAACTTGTTGAAGGAAATATTGAATTCCCTGGTTTAGCAAATGTCCCTCCGCATATAGAGTTAGATAAACCTAAATTAACAGGTAAAATAAACGGCAAGTGTGATAGAGAATGGGTTGCTCTTGAAATAAACGAGCTACTAGTTGTTGAATATTATTCAAGAAAAGTTTAAAAAAACTTTTCTTTGGATTATTAAATTCTCTCCTCGATAAGATGAGAGATTTTATTAAATTTTATTTTGAAAATAATGGGAAATAATATTAAAAAGCCAGGCGTAAAAACCTTATCTATTCATCATGGAGAAACATTTTCCGAAGAGACAGGTTGTGTCATGCCTCCAATTTTCTCAACGTCTACTTTCAAATATGGAAATAAACAAAATTTTGATTACACCAGGTCGGGTAATCCAAATTTTAAAATTCTACAAAATATACTGAAATCAATAGAAGATTCGAAATACTGTACAGTTTTTGGATCTGGTATTAGTGCAGTAACTGCAATAACATCCACATTAAAATCAGGCGATAAGATACTTTGCGAGTCAAATCTCTATGGTTGCACGGTAAGAATGTTTGATAAAATTTTCAAAAAATTTGGGATAGAAGCTCTATACACAGATTTTACTGATAAAGATAATATCAAAAAAATTAAAAACATCCAGCCAACTTTAATATGGCTCGAAAGTCCAACAAATCCGCTACTAAAAATACTTGATATTAAATCTATCTGCGACGAAGCAAATAAACACAAAATACCTGTGGTTCTAGATAATACCTTTACTACAGCTCTCATTCAAAAACCTTTGGAACTTGGAGCAACACTATCTCTAATAAGTACAACAAAATTTATAAATGGTCATAGTGATGCTCTGGGTGGAGCGGTGCTCACTAATGATGAGGAATGGAATAGTAAGATGCTTTTCTCTCAAAAAGCTTTAGGACTGCAACCCTCGCCCTTTGATTCATGGCTAATTACAAGAGGAGTAAAAACTCTCCCTCTTAGAATCGAACAACAAACAAAAAGTGCAGAGATAATTTCTAAGGAATTTGAAAACCATAGGACCATTAGAAAAGCTCTTTATCCCTTTAATCAAAAACATCCACAATTTAATTTAGCAAAATCACAAATGAAATCTGGTGGTTCAATGATCACTCTTAAATTGAACTTGAATAAAGCAGACACTTTTAAATTTTGTAAATCTCTCAAATATTTCTCATTAGCAGAGAGTCTTGGTGGAGTTGAAAGTTTAATTTGCCACCC
>JAOOLH010000030.1 GCA_028408675.1 Prochlorococcus sp. AH-716-K03
TCCAACCAGACCTTATACAAAAAATACTTTAGAAGAACATCTTGATATGTTAATGGTCTGTCATCATTTAGATTCCAAAATTCCTGAAGATATAGCATTCGCAGAATCAAGGATTAGGAGAGAGACAATTGCTGCAGAAGATATTTTGCATGATATTGGTGCTTTTTCTATCATTGCTAGTGATTCGCAAGCTATGGGGAGAGTTGGAGAAGTAATTACGAGGACTTTTCAAACCGCACATAAAATGAAAGTTCAAAGAGGTCCATTACCTGAAGACTGCGACAAAAACGATAATTATAGAGTAAAAAGATATATCTCTAAAGTCACTATAAATCCAGCTATTGCTCATGGAATTAATAAATTTGTTGGTTCTATTGAAAAAGGTAAAATCGCTGATTTAGTTTTGTGGAAACCTTCCTTTTTTGGTGTTAAGCCAGAATTAGTTGTCAAAGGGGGTTCTATAGTTTGGTCTCAGATGGGTGATGCAAATGCTTCAATTCCAACACCCGGACCTGTTCATGGTAGACCTATGTTTGCAAATTATGGACAATCACTTTTAAAAAGTTCCTTCACTTTTTTGAGCAAAAATGCCATCGACCATGATATTCCTAAAAGGCTTTCTCTGCAAAAAAATTGTCTAGCAGTAGAGAATACAAGATCCATTAATAAATTAGATCTTAAATTAAACAATAAATTACCCAATATTTCAGTTGATCCACAAACTTATGAAGTCTTCGCTGATGGGGAATTACTTACGTGCGATCCTCTAGAAGAAGTACCAATGACTCAAAGATATTTTTTACTTTAGTAATTATTTATTAATTCTTTTTTAGTTGAAATTATTTCTTTTGATCCTGCATTTGCTAAATCCTCTTGAAGTTTATTTTCACATGAAAGAACTCTTGACCAACTCGGAAGTTGTTGAGTTGTTGGATTGGATAAATAATCTTGAGTAGCAGGTCTTAATAATTTAGCAAATTTTTGGACTGACAATTCCTCCTCATGTCTGTCATATGGAAGCTTATTTACTGCGGAATCTAATCCAAATTTCTTAACTCTATCTTCTCCAACTCTTTTGTAAAGGACTTCAAGTGTTGATAATTGTGTACTTGTAAGAGTCTGAGCTTGATGTTCCATAAGTCCTCTCAAGACACTTGAAAGGATTTCCGTACACATTTTTTGAAGACCTTCCTTAGAGGATGACCCTATAGTTTTATGTTTATGATCAAATAAACCAAGGTCTACTTGAGCTATTTTTGAAGTTCTGACATTCCTGTAAACCTCTGAAAGTAGACCTATCTCTAATCCCCAATCACATGGAATTCTTAAGTTCATTGCTAAATCTTTTGTGAATGCAAATTCACCAGCGAGAGGATATCTAAATGATTGTAAATACTGTAAAAACGGCCCATTCCCAACTAATTGCTCCAAACTAGCCAATAAAGGACCCACAAATAATCTTGTAGCTCTTCCTTGTAATTGATTGGTTTCTAATGATAATCGACTATAGAAAGCTTTTACATAAGAAATTCCATATGATTCATCTAACAAGGGGAGAATCATTCTTGATGGATATAATGGACTGAATGTTCTTATATCGGCATCAAATAAGGCAACTACGTCAGATTTTCTTGTCGCAACACCTATCCCTTGCCAAACTGCCCAACCTTTTCCTGGAGTACCGAGTAATTCCAGACCATTTTTTTCTTGATTTTTTAATAGTTCGATTACAGATGGCGAATTAGTCCATTGAATATGAACTGGGAATGGCATTGAATTAAAAAATGACTTTGCAGAATTTACTTGATCTACAGTTTTTGCAGAAAGAGCAATAACTAATTCATTTAGTCCAGTAAGATTTTTTAAAACTTCTTTAATATCTTTTAACGCAGGTCGTTCAAACTCTTCATAGAGACAAGGAATTAATATTGCTGTAGATCTTTTCTTAAGACTTTTATTTAATTCTCTAAGTAGATCCTTAGTAACGCCATATTCATGTATTGTTGTGATTAAACCTTGTTGAAAGTCCATTTTCTATTTGATGTGCAGAATAGTGTTAATACTTCTATGATTTTTTCAAAGTGACGCAAATTGATTCAGAGAAAAAATTAGATAGATTAAGACTTTGTAAATTGCTAGAAACAATTTATAAGGATCATACTACCGAAGAGCTTAACTTTATTTGTAATCAATTATTGCAGATTTTAGATAATTTCTCAGAGAAGTCTCGTTATGAACAAATAAGTGAAAATAAAAAATGGGACGAATCTTATGCTGTTTTAATAACATATGCCGATGGTGTTTATAAAAAAGGAGAAAATACACTTGTAACGCTTCGAGAATTACTAAGTAAAAAATTTGGAAGTTTATCCAAAGTAGTTCATATTCTTCCATTTCTGAAATCAACTAGTGACGGGGGTTTTGCTGTATCAAGTCATAAATCTTTAGAAGAAAAATTTGGTAGTTGGGAGGATCTGAAAAGTATTTCTAATAAACATTATTTAATGGCTGATTTAGTTTTAAATCATGTTTCATCATCTCATCCATGGGTTCAGCAATTTATCAAATGCCAAGAACCCGGATTATCAAATGTCTTTTCTCCTTCACAAGATCTTGACTGGAGCAATGTTATAAGACCAAGAAGTTCATCTCTTTTTTCCCAAATGAATACAGAAGATGGACAAAAACAAGTTTGGACCACTTTTGGTCCAGATCAAATTGATTTGAATTGGCTTAATCCCAAAATGACCATAGAGTTTCTTAACTTAATTATTACCTATTTATCAAATGGTATTAAATGGTTAAGACTTGATGCTGTTGGTTTTATTTGGAAGGAACCTGGTACTACATGTTTGCATTTACCAAAAGCACATTCAATAGTAAAAATTTTAAGAATATTTCTAAATGATCTTCTAGAGGAGGGCGTATTAATTACAGAAACTAATGTTCCACAGAAGGAAAATCTTTCTTATTTAATACCAGAAGATGAGGCGGATATGGCCTATAATTTCCCTTTACCACCTCTTATTTTAGAAGCAATAATTACTTCAAGAGCAGATATTTTAAATTCATGGATTTGTGATTGGCCAGAGTTACCCAAAACTACAACATTATTTAATTTCACTGCTTCTCATGATGGTGTGGGTTTAAGGGCTTTAGAGGGTCTCATGAATGAACAAAGAATTAATGATTTGTTGATTAATTGTGAGAAAAGAGGGGGTCTAGTAAGTCATAGAAGATTATCAAATGGAGAAGATAAACCATATGAATTAAATATTAGTTGGTGGAGCGCAATGGAGGATCCCGGTAGAGATTCAAATCGTTTTCAATATGAAAGGTTTTTGTTATCGCAATTACTTGTGATGTCACTTAAAGGTGTTCCTGCTTTTTATCTGCCAGCATTACTTGCTTCAAAAAATGATATAAAAAGTTTCTCAATGACAGGACAAAGACGCGATCTAAATAGGGAAAAATTTAAGTCGGAGAAGCTTTCTGCTGTTTTTAAGAATCCTGAATCTAACGCAAATAAAAATCTTAAATATCTTAGAAATGCAATGGATGTTAGAGCAAAATTACCTCAATTCCATCCTCAGTCTCCGATGGATTGCTTATCTAAAAATAGAGGTGATATTGTTGTAATTAAAAGGGGTATTGATTCAAAAGCTGTTTTTACAATTCACAATATGACGGATAATAAAATTAACTATAGATTGAGTGAATATAAATTTGCTAAATTAAATAATAATGATTTGAATATGAAGGATTACCTAACATCAAGTAAATACAATTCTAACAATATTGAACTTGATCCTTTTCAAGTAATTTGGCTTGGTTTTATAACTGATGATTGAAAATTCTTCCTTATGGGTAGTGAGTGATGTTGATGGAACATTAATGGATCATTCTTATGATTTAACACCAGCAAAAGAAACTATAAAATTACTCCAAGAACTTTCTATCCCAGTAATACTATGTACCAGTAAAACCGCAGCAGAAGTCAAGGTTATTAGAAAACAGCTTAATTTAACTGATCCTTATATCGTTGAAAATGGTGCTGCCATATATGGTGAATCTTTAAAGAAGGTTAATGGGGAGATTATTCTTGGAGAAAAATACGTAAAACTTGAAAAAATTTTACTTAGTATTTCTAAAGAAATTAATTACGATTTAATACCACTTAATAACATCTCAGATAAAGAAGCAACAGATCTTACTGGATTAAATGGAAATTCTCTAAAATTAATGAGGGAAAGATACTGGAGTATGCCATTTTTAAATCCTCCTGAAAGTAAGGAAGAAGAGATTAATATTTCCTGTAAAAGATTTAATGTAGAAATTTTTAGAGGTAATAGGATGAGTCACATGTTGTCAATAAATTCAAACAAGGGAAAAGCAATTAATGCCCTAAAAAAATATTCAAATAAGTCAAATATTAAAATTATTGGTTTAGGAGATTCTCCTAATGATTTGCCTTTATTATTGAATTCAGATTACAAAATAGTAATTCCTAGTCCTTGCGGACCAAACTTGAAATTATTAGAGAAATTAAATGGATATAAATACACTTTAGCTAGTGAACCAAATGGTTATGGTTGGACTAGTGAAATAAATAACTTAATAAAAAAATTAATATTATACAAATAATGAAAGATTTAACTATCGAATTTCCATTGGATGACTTTGAAAAATTAATTTCCCAAATTGGATGGAGAACATTGGATGAATGGTTTATGTTTTGGACACTTAAGAAAGAGATACTCTCCATTGATAAATTTTGGGATGATAATGTAAATGATGATTGGATTTGGGGACTAGCTTTACCTCTTTTATCACAAGCGTATAAATTTCATAATAATTCTCCTGATCGGAAAATAATTGGTATTTCAGCTCTCCCAGGTACTGGTAAAACAACTTTAGGTAAATGGTTGGAGAGTATTTCTCTAAAATTAAACTTTAAGATATCTGTTATTTCTATTGATGATTTTTATCTACCCTCTGATGAAATGGAATTAGCTATCATGAATAATCCATGGAATGTCTCTCGTGGGTTTCCTGGCAGCCACTCGATTGATTTAATTAAAGATAAATTACTTAAATGGAAAATTGATGGGTATTTAAATGTACCTGTTTTTGATAAAGCTTTAAGAAATGGTTTAGGTGATAGATCTCATTGGAGAGAGGATTCTCCTGATTTGTTAATAATAGAGGGTTGGTTTTTAGGTGTTAAGCCATTATCTATAGATGATGATAATGGTGAAAAATATTCTCCTCCATTAAGTTCTTATGAATCTTCCTACAGAAATAAGATACAAATTAATTTAAATTATTATTTAGATATTTGGAATATGATTGATCAAATTTGGCATTTAAAACCATTGAAATTTGAATATATGAATAAATGGAAAACTAATCAAGAAAAAAGTATGGCTATTAAAAGAGGAAGTTCTCTTAAAGATCAAAATTTGATTAACTTTCTTCGTATGTTAAATGTTTCTATTCCGCAGATGAGTTTTGATGATATAAACTCGGATGTTTTATTGATGATAAATCAGGAGAGAAAATTAATTAGTGTTGGATTAAATTAATATTTGTTGTTAAATAATGTATGTTTTTTAATAATCTAAATGATTGAGTTTTCTTATAAAAATGAAGGCTCCAGAATGGTAGTTTTGAGGTGTATAGGTCCTTCAAATTTTTTTTTAGAAAGAGTTTTATTTCCTACTGATATACTTACTTTTATGGCTCCTGATGATTCTAGAGTTGAGATTTGGGGTAATGAATTATACGGTCCTAAACTAGAAGAAAGGATTAGAATTTCAGCAAAAAATGAAGATACAAAAATAGTTGCATAATTTTATTAATTTTTAATTGTCTTCGAGTCAGAATTTTTAACAACCTTAGTTATTTTTATTGATAATATAAGATATATTTTTTGTTTATTATAATGACCCATTTTGCATCATTTGCCATTGGAGGTTTCGTTCCTTCTGCTGCTATAGCTGGAGTTTTAGTATTGATTGGACTTGGAGCGTTTTTTTATCTTGGATTAAAAGGACCAACAGATTATTAAAATTTAATATAAAAAATACTATATGTACTTATTTCTATGGACCTTACTTTAGTTCTTTTTATAATTAGTTTCCCTTTTGTATTGCTAACTGCCTATTTTGGGACAAAAAATGATTTTTATGAAAGTGAAAATTACACTGGTGATGGTTGCGCCCACGATGTGAAAAGATAATTTTTTTATTTAAAAATACCACTATATATACAAGTCCATTTATTATCGAATTGCCAGACAGGTGTATAAATTTCTTTAGAAATCTTATCCCCCGCTTTTTTACATGTCTCAATATCCTTCATTGGAATAGAATGCAGAGATGGGCTTGTTATACCACTCACCTCAGGTCTTCCACCTGGCCCTTGTCTGTAAGTTCCAATTACCAGCCAATAATTTGCTTTTACTGAGTTAGAAAAAACTAAAATAAAGAAGAAAGCTAATATTTTAAAAGAATTTTTTTTCATAATATTAATACCTTAGCTTTTCTTATAAGAATGTAAATTGTATTATTTTTAATTGATATTATTATTAGATAATATTTTATATAATATCTATTGGATTTTTTAAAATTTATTTTTTATGGAATAATTCAAGGTTTAACTGAATTTATACCTGTAAGTAGTACTGCTCATTTAAAAATTTTATCTTTACTATTTGGAATTAAGGATCCAGGTTCTTCCTTATCTGCAATTATTCAAATTGGGAGTGTTTTTGCAATTATTTGGTATTTTAGAGAAAGCATATTTAATTTCAAAAAAATAAACTTTAGATATTTTAGATTTTCATTTTTGTCTAATAAATTATATAAATCAATTTGTATTGGCACAATTCCTATTGTTATTTTGGGTGGATTTATAAAACTTTTTGTTCCAGGATTTTCTGATTCATTTTTACGTTCCAATTTTTCGATTGCAGTAATCTCTATATTGATGTCGATAATTATGCTATTTGCAGATATTTCGAATACTAAATTTATTAATTTAAATAATCATTCATATCGAAATAGCTTATATATAGGTTTTGCCCAAGCTTTTGCAATTATTCCAGGAGTATCCCGTTCTGGAGCAACGATTTCCATGGCTCTATTTTCTGGATTGGATAGAAAAGATGCCGCTAAATTTTCTTTTCTCCTTGGCATTCCGGCAATTTCATTAGCAGCTTTTGTTGAGTTTTTTAGTTCAGTAAGTCAATTCTCTACATTTCCATTTCTTCCTCTTTTTGTTGGATTAATCACAACTTTCTTCTCTTCTTTAATAGCGATTGATTTTTTAATAAAGTATGTTTCATCTCATGGACTCAAAATATTTATATATTACAGAATGGTATTTGGTATTTTGATTCTTTTGAGTTTATAACAATTTAAATTAAAATAATAAACATTTCTATGTTAATGTTTTAAATATTGTTTGAAGAATGATTTTTTTTATTTCCTATCAACTAGGAGAGGTTGAGGTTTCTAATCTTACTTTAATTATATGTGCAATTTTTTCATCATTTACTTTCATCGCTGTTGGGATAAGTTCATATAAGCTGTATAAATCTTTAATAATTAAGGATGATTATGAATCTTAATCGGAACGGCGGGATTTGAACCCACGACCCCCACTACCCCAAAGTGGTGCGCTACCAAACTGCGCTACGCCCCGTATTATCACTATAAAGATAAAAGGCTTTTAATTGTCAATTTCTATTGGTTTATTATTAGATCTCAATACACATTTATCAATATCCCAATTGAAATTATCCCATATTTCTGATGAGAGTTTGTAATTACAGTTGTTGAAGCTTCCTAACTTTACTTTGGTAGGAGATGCCGAACAATATTGCCTACTGCCTTCTACCGCTAAATACTGCTGATGATATTCTTCAGCGTAATAATAAGTGTCAATTTTTTTAATCTCTGTTTCGATGCGTCCTAAATTATTTTTATAGAGTTCTTTTTGGTAAGCTTCTTTGCTCGAGTTAATTTTGTCTTTATTAATGTCATTCATATAATAAATTGTAGATCTATATTGAGTCCCGATATCATTACCTTGTCTATTTTTTTGAGTTGGATTATGACATTCCCAGAACATTTTTAATAAATCACTTATATCTATTTCATTTACATTCCATATAACCTTAACGACCTCTGCATGACCGGTAATACCAGAACAGACTTCATAATAAGTAGGGTTTTTCTTCTCTCCTCCGGCATAACCTACGGAAGTTGTAATAACTCCTGGAAGTTTCCAAAAACATTTTTCTGCACCCCAAAAACATCCACATCCAAATATTATTTCATCCTCTTGAGATTTGGGAATCTGTTTTATATCAGTCCTTAATATTCTATGGACGAAATTTATTTCATTTGTTGAAACTGATTCGTTGTTTGTCATGAGTTTTTTAAGAAATTCAAACATTTTTTTAGTTATATATTTTATAAAAAGTCTTTTTCAACTTATTATTTTATTTGTTGCTATTTCTCTCTCCCATAGTTTTTTATATAGTCCATTAGTTGTTATCAAATCATTATGGATACCCTCCTGCACAATTTGACCTTTATCCATTACAAGTACCCTATCACAAGTTGCTGCTACAGATAATTGATGACTAATCATCAATATTGTTTTACTTTTATTTTGTCTCATTTCCTCAATTATTTTTGAGGCAGTTTTATTGTCTACACTAGCCAATGCATCATCTAGAACTACTACAGATGCATCAACTAAAAGTGCTCTTCCTAAAGCTGTTCTTTGACGTTGACCACCACTTAGTGTGATTCCTCTTTCACCTACGATTGTATTAAAACCTTCTGGAAAACTATTAATATCATCTATCAATCCTGCATTTACTGCGCTTGTTTTAACCAAACTTTTAGAAGCGTTTGGATCTCCAAATTTTAAATTTTCTGAAATTGTTGATGTAAATAAAAATGCTTCTTGAGGTACTATTGCAATGTGTTTTCTTAAATCTTTTAATTTTATATTCTTGATATCAATATTATCTAAAAATAATTGTCCATCGGGTATTTCAATAGTTCTACCTAATGATTTAGCTAGGGTTGTTTTGCCACATCCTACAGGGCCAACTATAGCAATAAGTTCTCCAGGATTAATTTTAAAATTTAATCTATTTAAGGAGTTAAATTTTGCACCTTCATATTTTATTTTTAAATTTCTTGCTTCAATAATACCTTTAACTTTTTTCTTTATAAATTTAGCTTTTGGTCTGTCAATAATTTTTGGATCGTTTTGAAATATTTCTTCAACTCTATCTAGACTGACTTGTCCTAATTGAAAAGTATTTAATGTAAATCCTAATAGCGCTGTTGGAAATACCAGTCTTTCTACAAATAGTATTAATGCGACTAGTCCACCAATTGTGATAAATCCATTTGCTAGTTGAGAGCTACCTAGACCTAAAAGTATCAATAATGAAATTGAAGAAATACCTTGCAATAGTGGGAATAATGTACTTGCTGTTCTTGCCAGCTTTATAGCTGAATTGCGATAAATTTTATTAAAATTATTAAATTCTTTCTTTTCTGCATCTTCTTGTCCATAAATTTTTATAGCGCTTATGCCTGATAAATCTTCTTGAATTAAATCACTTAGTTTAGATAGTGATTCCTGCTGAATTTTTCTTTGACTTACCATTCTTCCACCAAATAAGCTAACTATTATTAAAATCATTGGAAATATCATTAATGCAGCTACTGTCAATGTTTTATTAATCGATAACATTGAAGGAATTGTTAGAGAATAAGCAAGAACGATATTGCATAAACTCAAAACTGTGAATCCTAAAAGTCTTCTTATGTTTTCTACATCACTAGTAGCTCTACTTATAATATCTCCACTACCTTTTTTTTGTATCCAATCAGGGTCTTGCATAAGTAAATGGTCAAATAATTTTTGACGAAGGTTTACCTCAACTTTTCTACCTATACCAAATACAATCTGCCTCGAAAATAATCTAATAAGACCCATACAAGTCGCTAAAAACATCAACCATAATGATTTAGATATGACGAAACTGGAAGAAAACCCTTCTTTTAATTGATCAATTATGTTTTTGACTTCTAAAGGAATTAGAACACTTAGAACGTTAACTACTAGGAGAGCAATACCACCATATAAAAATTCTTTTTTATATGGTCTTAGATACTTAAATATGACTTTTAAATTAAGATTCTTCATTTAATAATTCCCATATGATTAAGATAATGTTTCATTTTCGAATATGTGAGCTAGTTTTATAAGTGATTTAGTTTTTATTATGAGCAATGAACAAACTCATCCTTTGCATGCAACAGATAAAAAGATTATAGATTCCCTTATATCTAAGGAGAAGCCTGAAGACTTTGACTTAATTAATTTAGCTCGATTAATTAATAGATATAATAATTTTCCTGGTGAAATTGAGATCAAAAATGATATTGAAAAAACACTGAAATTCTGGAAAATAACAAAGGATAATCTTTTTTTAAAAACTAAAAAATTATGGTCAAATAATTTTAGACCTTCAAATACGAATAAAGATTTAGTCGGTTCCGGCTTTGATACTTCTAATTGAGCCACTTTCCATAAATCTACTAAAGATAAATGTCTATTACTAAAACAAATTCTGAAATTTTAAACCAATTATTAAATGGGCAAGACCTTGATGCTGAGACATCAAACACTCTGATGAGAAGATGGCTAAATGATGAAATATTAGATGTTCAAACAGGAGCTTTTTTAAGTGCATTGAGAGCTAAAGGAGCTACAGGAATTGAATTATCCTCTATGGCAGATGTTCTTTTGAATGCTTGTAAATTGCCTGTTAAACGCCCCAATTTGTTTATGGTTGATACTTGTGGTACTGGTGGTGATGGTGCTAATACATTTAATATTTCAACTGCTGTTGCTTTTGTCGCCTCCTCTTGTGGTGTAAATATTGCAAAACACGGAAATAAAAGTGCTAGTGGAAAAGTTGGTTCGGCTGATGTCTTATTAAATCTTGGAATTAATTTAAATTCCCCTTTAGAAAAGGTTATTTCTTCAATAGATCAAATTGGGATAACTTTTTTATTTGCTCCTGTTTGGCATAAATCATTAATTAAATTAGCTCCTTTAAGAAAAGCTCTTGGCATAAGAACCGTTTTTAACCAGCTTGGTCCTTTAGTAAATCCTATAAGACCTAATGCTCAAGTTTTAGGAGTCGCTTCTGAAGAATTACTTAATCCTATGGCCACTGCATTGAGCAGAATGGAAATGGATAGAGCAATCGTTGTTCATGGCTATGGTGGCCTAGATGAGGCTTCCTTAGAGGGAGATAATAAAATAATATTTGTAGATAAAGGTAAGCTTAAACATTCAATAATAAATATCTCTGACTTTAACTATCAAAACTCTTCAAATAAAGATTTAATTGTCTCAAATCATGAGTCTTATGAAGATATATTAAAAACTGTTTTGAATGGTTCTGGTCAAAAGGCTCATATGGATGTGGTCGCTTTAAATACAGCATTAGTTCTCTGGGTCGCAGGAATTGAAGATGATATTGAAAAAGGATTTAAAAAAGCTATGTTCTCTATGAGTAAAGCAAAACCTTGGGATAAATTTTTGCTTTTAAAAAACTATCTTGAATCATAAGAAATTTTTATTTAATGAATCATCCTTTTAAGAAAAATGCAAAACTTGTTTTGAGTAACGGGATTACTTTTACGGGTTATTCATTTGGTGCGGTGGGTTCAACTGTTGGTGAAATTGTTTTTAATACTGGCATGACAGGTTATCAGGAAGTAATTACTGACCCTAGTTATTTTGGCCAGATCCTTACTTTTACTTATCCAGAAATTGGAAATACAGGAATTAACTTCGAAGATTCAGAATCAAATATTTCTATTAAAGGACTAATTGTTCGTAATTATTCTAATAATAATAGCAATTGGAGATCTAAATTAACTTTTAATCAGTGGCTAATAGAAAAAAATATTATTGGGCTTTATGGAGTTGATACAAGAGCACTTGTTAAAATTTTAAGATCTAATGGTTCAATGAATGGACTAATTACTACAGAAAAGAATGATCTTGAAAGTTGTCTTAAAATTATTTCTAATACTCCTAATATGAAGGGTTTAAATTTAGCTAAGGAAGTTTCAACAAAAATAAAATATATATCTAAAGAAACTAGCATGACTAATTTTGATGTGAGAGAAAGAAGCCATAACAATATAAATAAATTTAAAATTGTTGCTATTGATTTTGGTATTAAAAAATCAATTCTAAATAGATTAGTCTCACATGGCTGCGAAATATTGGTTTTACCTTCAAATTCTTCTTTTGAGAATGTTTTAAGTCATAATCCTGATGGGATATTTTTCTCAAATGGTCCAGGGGTTCCTTCATCTGTTTTTGATGGAATTAATTTAGCTAAATTACTAATAAATTATGGGAAAATTCCTATGTTTGGTATTTGCCTTGGTCATCAAATATTTGGGCTAGCATTAGGTGGAAAAACTTATAAATTACCTTTTGGTCATCGTGGATTAAATCATCCATGTGGCAAGAATAATGATGTTGAAATAACAAGTCAGAATCATGGTTTTGCTATAGATCCTACTTCTTTATCAAATGAATCAGTTGAAATAACACACTTTAATCTTAACGATAAAACTGTTGCCGGATTGAAACTTATTAATAAGCCTATATTTAGTGTTCAATATCACCCAGAAGCAAGTCCTGGCCCTCATGATTCAGATTATTTATTTGAAAAATTTGTTTCTCTAATGTTAGAGAGATGTTGACATATTGATTCTTTTTGATTTGATAATTACATTTAGTAAATTAATTATTTTTGGAGGTATTAAATCATAGAAGATTTCCAAAAGCTAACTGTTTCTCTAAGAGGCAACATTGAAATAAAAGCGAATATTATTGTTTTTACTTTGAAAGGGCAATTAGATGCTTTTTCTGAAAAACAATTTAAAACTTTTATTACTAATACCCTTAATAAACAACCCCTATCATTTGTAATTGATTTAAGTAAAATAGATTTCCTTGATTCATCAGGTTTAGGTGCGCTTGTGCAAACATCCAAGGAATGCAAAAAGCTTAAACTTGGTTTTTCTGTAGTTGGTAATTCTAGAGTTGCTCAAACTATAAAACTAGTAAGATTAGCAGACTTTCTTAATTTAAAAGCTACTCTTCAAGATGCCTTGCTTTATTTGAAGAATTGAATTATTGGATACAAAATCTTGCCCCTCATGGTAATCCTGAAGAGATAGGTGTTATTCAGCTTGCATGGCTAGGCGATTCTGTGTGGGAGTTACATCAAAGATTACGCCATATTAATATCCCATTAAATCCAAGAGATCTTCATCTTTCAGTTGTAAATGAAGTAAAAGCTCAAGCTCAATCAAAATCATTAGATGAAATAGAACACTTATTAAATTCATTTGAAATTAGTTTAATAAGACGTGCTAGAAATAAAACAAAAAGATTTCCAAAATCATCAGATCCTGCTATCTATTCTAGAGCAACTGGTTTTGAAGCTTTAATTGGTTGGTTATTTCTAAAAGACCCCAAAAGATTGTCTAAAATTTTTGAATACCTAGAGTGTAATTAAGCTAATAAATTTATGAAAAACTTTT
>JAOOLH010000031.1 GCA_028408675.1 Prochlorococcus sp. AH-716-K03
ATAGGGAAATTTGTTTTTAAATCAAATCCTGATTCTGGTTTTTTAAACTTTAAGTTTTTGAAAAAATAAATAAAGAATCAAGAAAATGTTCAGAGATAAATAACTCTTGATAAAATTTCTTTTCTTTAATTTTTCTTTGGGTTTAAAAAGCCTCCTTATATTCCGTCTTCATCTTCACCAAAAGGATTGTATCTAATATCCCAAATAAGAACAACTGCAGTAGATAATATTAGTAATCCAAAAACTACTTGAGGCGGAGGAAAAATCATTTTATCGATTCATCATGTATGCTATAAACCCTGAGAAGGTAAGAAGCTTAAAAACGATAAAGAATGGAAGGATTTTCTTTGCTTTTAAGCCAAAAGGTAAAAACTTATTTATAGCGTTCATTTTGTTTAATTATGTTAGATAATACTAACTAAATATTTTAAAAAAGAGAAAATATATATTTTAAATTGATTTACTTATTCAATACTGATAACTGAATGGGATGAGGAGTTGAAAAAAAATAATTTAGACAATAAAAAACCAGATTGTGATAGACAATCTGGTTTAGAAAATGTTTAGAGTTACCTAGATAAACCCAGGGATAATTTGACCTGTTGTTAAATAAGCTCCAACAAGAGCAATGAAACCCATCATTGCAAATCTACCGTTTAGTTTCTCGGCAACAATTTTTTCTTTCTCGACTATTTTTGTTTCGTTGCTTTTCATTAGAACCAACCAGGGATAATTTGACCAGTTGTTACGTAAGCACCAACAGCTGCTACGAAACCTAACATTGCGGCCCAACCATTAAAACGTTCTGCTTCAGGTGTCATTTTTTTTGTGTGAATTATATAAACAAATATAACACATATATTTAATTGTGTAAAGAAAAAACCTGAAATTACATAATATTATATTTATAATGCTACGTATTTGTCACGTTTATGCCACTATAAAAATATTTGCCCCTTTGGTTTCTTTTTATAGTTGGAATGCAGTCAATATCTTATCTTGAAATAGTTGACTTCTTCCTGTTAGAGAGTTATAAATAATAGTACAAATGTATTATATAGGTGATGACCAAAAAAATAGCATCAGACCCTTCCTTTTCTAAGGGGCATAACAAGCTTCAAGGAGAATGGGAATATATTGAAGATCCAACTTATTCTAGATCAATAGGCAGTCATGTCTGTATGACTTGTTCAAGATTTGATTACTCAAGCCAAGCAAGTTGTGGTTCAATTCTTTGCTGCAACTGGCATCAAAAACTTATTTTTCAAGGACAACATCTAACTCATTCATGCGAGCTTTATCAAAGACAAAACAACTTTAGCATTCATAAAAAACTTTGTTATACATCACAAGCCGCATGACAAACTTAAATTCAAATAAAATAGAAAATCCTAAAAAAAATTTAAAAGTTTTAGCTAGTGATCCTTCAAAATTATTAGCAGAATTTTTTAATGGTGTAGTTATTCAAATTGATGAAGAATGTGTTCATGAATCATAAAGAATTAGTTGATCAAGTTTCCTCAAATATCTTTAAGGAAAGTGGAAAGATAGAGAGTCGTAATTCATGGCTTGCTATGAGAAATTATCTAGAACAATTGGATGATCTTCAACTCATGGCAATGCTTAAGGAGAAATAATTTATTTTTGAATAAACTTTCAAAATAGTAGTAATTGATTCCTCATCCTTTGGGGATGGAATCATTTTTTTTATTTTAAATCAAAATAATTAAAGCATAAACTAAATTTATACTAGACATTTAAGATCATTTTATATTTTGTTAGCGAAAAAATTCTTTAATATATCTCTAATATTACCCATCTAATCCATCAGCATAATATCTAAAATTTTCTGCTATTTTATATGGTCGAATTTCTTATTACTATTATCGACATAATTCAAAAATTTACCAAAGAATTCTTTTGTTTAAGAGGACATAAAAAATTACAAACTATTTTTGAAGATTAGACTTTTCATCAAATTTAGTTTGCAGTTTTGCTGCTTTGTGTAATAAACCTACTGCTTCTTTTCTGCCGGTTGCTATTGAAGCTTGATGCAATAAATCTGCATATTTTTTATTTAATTTTTTCATTTGATTGTTGTGTTATTTATACACTCTTGATAAG
The DNA here is from genome assembly GCA_028408675.1 of Prochlorococcus sp. AH-716-K03. Classification (GTDB taxonomy): domain Bacteria; phylum Cyanobacteriota; class Cyanobacteriia; order PCC-6307; family Cyanobiaceae; genus Prochlorococcus_A. Next base: position 2,125 of record JAOOLH010000031.1, read on the forward strand.
GTGCATATAAGTTTTTTATGTTTAGTAAAAAAAAGATCAAACTAATAATTAATCTCTAAGTTTTGACTCTTGCTAGTAGTACAATTATTAGAAATTTACTTATCTTGTTCAATATTAATTAATCTTATCTCTAACCGAGATCGTACCACTATAACATAAATCCATTTATGATTGCTATTTGAGTTGGCTTTGATAATTTTAGTCTAAGACTCAATAGATTATTGGGATTTAATTTATGAAAATATAGTGAACTTTTTATTTGTTTTTAAATATATATCCACCATATATAAATATTAGAAGAACAACTCCTGAAATTAATGAACCACGACCAATATTTTCCAGATTATGTTTAAAGGAACTTTTTTATATTCCCTGCCATTATTTTGTAACCAAATGCTTCTCCCTTGATTATTTATAAAATAATTTTGATCTAACTAATTTATTTAGAAAAATATCCTCATTTGAATTTAATTTTAACTAATATTATTCTAAGGGTCAGCTAGTAGGGATACAGGCTGACTCTTTTTATTCTATTTGCCTTATTTGAAATTAAAAAATACATTATAAATATCCTAATATTTAAACCTTAAGCGTTTTTAAACTTTTGAATAATATACTTCAAAAAAGATTATGCAAAATCCAGAGATTAATAAAGTATTTACTTTGAAATTAATTTAATAATTATTCTTAGAGAAGTTTGATATTAAATTATATTTATATTCTTAAGGACTAGAATAAATACTCCTTTTTTTTTTCTAAATTATTGCTATTAATGAATTAAATAAAATATAGAGTTATGTCTTTTACTACTTATTATATGCATTTGATTTTTGCTAACATTCCTTCCTTATTCAGTTCTGATTTGATTCTTTATATTTTACCGGTTCTAACTGTTTCAATATTATTCTTTAGCTTTAAAATAATGTTTTATAAAGCTCCAAAATTGAGAGGAGCTAAATAAAAGCTATTTTGGATAATAGACTTTTTTTTCCTGCCACTGAGAGAAATAGAGAGGCTATAAGGGAAGTATTATCAAAAATTCTCATAAAAAAAGGTTTTATTTTAGAAATTGGTAGCGGTAGTGGAGAGCATGGAGTTGTATTTCAAAAATGTTTTCCAGAAATAACTTGGCAAACAAGCGATCCGGAATTAATTCATAGGATTAGTATTAGTTCTTGGATCGATCATGAAGAATTAAATTTAAAAATGCCTCAACCTTTAGATCTTGATGTGGAGAAAACTCCTTGGAAGATACCATCCGAATTACTGCATTCCCTTCAAGGAATTATATCTATCAATATGATTCATATAGCATCATGGAACTGTACAAAATCACTATTTAGTAATTCTGGAAAATTATTAAAAAGTGGACAATTTTTGATGTTATATGGACCATTTAAAATTGGTTATAAGCATATAAGTCAAAGCAATAATTTATTTGATATTTCCTTAAAAAAGCAAAATAAATTATGGGGTATTCGAGATTTAGGAAAAGTTAGTGAAGAAGCTATCAGGCATGGATTCATTAAAGAGGAGCTTATTAGTATGCCTGCTAACAACTTTTCGGTAATTTACAGGAAAGTATTTTTATAAAGTGAGTATAGATAATTTTTTCTTTAAAATATAGAAAATTAAAATTTCAAGAATTGAATATACTTAAGTAATCAAAAAGTTTAATTTTATAAAAATTAGTAATTTCAAAAGTGACCTAACTAATTAGAACCATTTTAATATTTGATTTTTTTATCAATTTCAATAGCTTTTCAAATTAAACTATCCTGATAACTTCCTGCTCCATTCCTTATGTTTCTCATCTAAGTCTGTTACTTTATCTCCTAAACTTAGTTGCTTTTCTAATAATTGCACTTTAGTTAGTGTTACTTTCTCAGAGTAAAACTTAATTGGTTGCTTACCGTGTAGGTTGTCCCCGCTCATAACTTAAAAAAACCGTTATTTCAATTAAGTATTTAGGATACAAAATACCTAATTTCTAATTCTTTAATATTGTTTTCAGATTTGCGTAAATTAATGTGATACTTTGTTAGTCATTAAAAAGTTGTTTTGAGCTTTTTTTTGTAAGAGGATTGCCAAATATACATACCTTCATTGAGATCTGATCTAACAGCAATACAATTACAAGCAATATTCCATAGAGCCTTGTGTATTGGGTCAGGATTGAAAAGGTAGGCTTTATTAAATTCTTTTTTTATTGCTCTTGTCGCTTCCTTTGCATGATAGTGAGGAATAGTCGGGCATACATGATGAACTACATGACTCGAACCAATATGATGATGAAGAAAATTAATAATTTTTCCATAAGGCCTATCTATGGAGAGGAAAGCGCCTCTCATAAAAGAAAACTCTGAATTAGAGAGGTGAGGTACGTCTGAATCTGTATGGTGAAGCCAAGTATATAAAACTAACCAACAATTAACAACTAATAATGGTCCAATATACATTACTAGGATTGGAAATATTCCATGCTTAATGACTAAGATAATTAGTCCAATTAGCACTAAAGCTATACCTACATCTGAAATCCAAACTTTCTTAGCCCATATTGAAGGCCATAATGTCTTGGAAAAAGGCTTCCTTGGCCAAAAATGATTTGAGGTTCCATATTTTAGACCTCCTGTACTTCCAGTTAATAAATAAGCAGGCCAACCAAAAATAAGATGTAATATAAGCTGAAGAATTCCATACTTAGTTTTGCCTAATGTACTTGAGAAAACTAGTTCCTTTTCACCACCAACTTTTTCACTAATTCCATTTCCATCAATAACTATGGGAACGTGAGTTTCTCCATTAGTTATATGATTAGTGAAACGATGATGGACTGCATGAGAACGTTGCCACGAGAAATATGGCACTAATAATATTGAGTGAAGGAAATATCCAGTAATAGTCTCCAAAAGCTTGTTTTTCGAGAAAGCTCCATGACCACATTCGTGTGCAATAACCCAAAAACCCATTGCAGTGGTTCCCGATAAAAATGCATAAATAATCCAAATCGGGATCATTTTTTGAGTGAAAGGAATTGCTAATCCTAAAGCTATGACAAATGCTTGAATAATGATTGACTGAAAAAGATAGCCTAATGAAGTTATGGTTTGGGACTTAAAGCAGTGATCTGGAATAACACTTTTAAACTCTTTCATACTTGGGATATCACTGATTTTTGTTTCAAGAGCTTGACCTTTAAGGCCAGAGAAATTAATGTTACTCAAATTATTAAGGTTTGGGATGTGGGTTTAAATAAATTTAAATTTACATAGTTTATTATCCACCAAAGAATCTTTTTATGAAAGTATTTGTGTAGTTAACTAATTACAAAAAGTATTAACTTTGTTCCAATATTTTAGAATTAATTGAAAAAGGTTAATTTTTGATGAGTTAATGAAAACTTTAGTAAGGTATTAAATCGAGAAAATTATTTAATAGCAACTAATAAAAATAAATATAGAAAAAGTGTAGAAGTAATTGCCAAAGCAGAAAGAGGTAAGATTAGTCCATTATTTAGCCATCTTATAAATCTAATTTTTCTATTAATAACTTTGGCCATTAATTTAAAAAGATCTAATTTAAAGCTATTTAAGGAAGAAAGTTACATCAATCTTTTGTAATACATTTCAATAAAAAATAATAAAAATCAACCTAATTTAAAATAAATTCATTTGATCTGTTTTTTTTAAATTAACTTCTTCTGTTATCCACCCGATAGAGGACCACCCCGTCATTATTGGAACTAAATCTTTTAATTCATCTGCATCTTTAACCTGCTCTGTCCATTGTTCTTCGTATCTATCAGGAACAACAACTGGCATACGATGATGAAAAGGCTTCACTAAATCATTTGGTTCAGTTGTTAAAACGCAGCAGCTCTCCAATTCTGCTCCATCAGATGAAGTCCATTTACTCCAAATTCCTCCTAACCAAAAAGTCTCATAATTTTCTTTTCTAAAACGATACTTTTTTTCAAAAAAACCACTTGCTGGTATTAAGCATCTTTTATGTTTCCAACTCCCACTAAATAATTTTTTCTCCTCAACAGTTTCTGATCTTGCATTAAATGGTCTTGGTTTTTCCTTATCAAATGGATCTTTGGCCCAAGGCGATATAAAACCCCATGACATAAAAGTTGTCTGAATTTTTCCTTCGTTCTTAATTACAAGGACTGGATCAGTAGGTCTAATTAAACTCTGAGGCTCATATTTTTTATCAAGACCAAATGGATAATTTTGTTTTAAAATATTTGGCAACTTATTAAATTTAGTTTTCAGTTCGAATCTTCCGCACATATTAACTATTAGTGTTATGTTTATAAAATTTATTAGAAGTTTAATTTTATCAATTTAAAATCCTTTATATAACTTTAAATAATAAATAATTTCTGATAACTCCTTTATTTTTAGAATTTTATCTTGATTAAATTCAGATAATAATTTATTTAGGATTCCAAAATCATTGGAAAAAAACATTAAAAAGCATTCCGCTCTTAATCCCGAGACAGATCCTGCATATGAGTCTTCTATTACCCATGTTTTAAAAGGATTTACTTCTAATATTTTTAATGCTCTTAGATAGGGATCAGGTGAGGGTTTACCAGCAGAAATAAATTTATCATCTCCAAGAATCTTTGTTTCGAATAAGTTTAACCATGGATTTATAGAACTTTTAATTTTAAAACTTTCATTACTGCTACTTGTGACTAAGGCAATAGGTAATTTAATATTTATACAAAAATTGATTAAATCTATGGCTCCTTTGAATGGTTTTGCTTTGGTGAGTTGCTTATCTACTTTTAATTTTTGAATAAAGAGTAATTCCTTGATTGATATTTCTTTATTAATCCATTTAAAGACTTTTTTAGCGCAATCTATTCTTCTTCGTCCCTTTAATTCAAGTAATTTATCGTTTGATAAGTAGTGGTTATATTCTTTTGCGGTTTCACTCCAGGCTTTAGCAAGCAATGGCTCTGTATCTAAAAGAACTCCATCTAAATCAAAAAGGATTGCTTCTGGAAATTCCATACTTTTTATAAATATTTTTTAAATATACTTTTATTCAATATAGTCTTTATTTTTGTCTCATTATTTATTCACTTTTTGACTTAAAGAATAATCTTTTTTGAAATTTAGATTAATTTTATAAACCTCGAACGTATCTTTTAGAAGGTAATGAGTTCTTACGTGGTTTTACTAATATTGGCAAAACAATAACTCCGGCCGTAAAAACACATATTGGAGCCACAACCATAAGTAGAGATTCGAGAGACATTAAATTAAATTCAAATTATTTTACATTTAGCAGTAATTATTTTTTTAGTCATGCGTATTTATATCTAATAATGCTATATCTTTACAACTTTATATATTGTTAAGCAAAAAAGAAAAAAAGATTAAAAATTAGAAGTTTTTTATTTTTACATCCTAGATAACAATCAGTTTATTAATTAAAAGGAGTCCTGTTATGAATAAAGATAAAAAATGGATGTTAATGACCTATTACTGTCCGACTCATGGTGATGCTTCCAAAGTAGATGCTATACAAGTAACAAGGCAAGAAATTTCTAATAAATTAATTCAAAAGATTCAATCTAAAAAAGATATTTAATAGCCTAAATTCTTTTAAAAGGCCAATTATATGTTGACAGGAATGAGTATAATTACTATAAATAGATTGTAGTATTTGCTACATAAAACGTCCGATCTGCTTTTGTAGACCGCAGTATGATTCAAGTCAAAGGACGGGGACTTGAGCGATTTTAGGAGACTGCATTATGGTTAAGATGTATTTCAACGGAAAATCTTTTGTTTATTGCAAAGTAATTAATAATAAATTAATAAAGTTAACCTACAGAGGTTTAAGTTATTCAAGAAATTAGATATCAAATCTTGATTTTACTTGTCTCAAATATTCAGAGTCTTTACTCATAGAGAGTTAATTCTTTAATTTGATTAATTTACTTTTTAATTGGATAGATTATGGACATTTTTCCAGTAAGTTCTCTACGATGTCATTGGCTTTTAATAGAGCAGATGAGTTTTTGAAGATTTTGCCCCTCCATAAGAGATGATAGTTGAGATAGTATTTTGTTCTTCAAGTACTTATTTAGGTTCAGTTCTTTCTAGAATAATTCTTAAAATTCAATTTTCATTACTTCTAATCACAATAAATATCTCCTTGAGCAAGTTTGTAGCAGTTTGAATCAATTATTAAATTTATATTTTTCTAATTTGCTAGTCGTTTATTTTCTCAATCATGGATTCATGAAAAATACTTTTACATAGAAAATTGATCTTTTTACAAGTAGTCAAAAAAATATTGAATAAAGTTATTTTGAAATCTATATTTCTAAATCACAAGTTAATTCACATTGATTAAGTTCTGACCTTGAAATTTTATCCAAAATTCTTAGCATATCAATTTCAGAAAGATCGCCATTAGAATTCCACTTTAATGTTGTTTTTCTTTGAAGAGAATATTTTTTATTCATTCTTGTTTCCCCCTTTAAGATGAACTTCTACACATCGAGTAATACATTCTTGATGGCCATCAACAATATTACATTCACTTATGCATTCAAAATATGAATCGATTGTATCGTTTGCTGTTATTTGATTTGAAGAAAAAGATAACCGATCCATAATTTTTATTTCTTAATTTGGGATGATATATAGCATGACTTTAAAAGTTAAATTTTGCTTTGTTAAGAATTTACTAATAAATAAGTAATAGTTACTAGTTTTGAATATTTCTTAAAAAGATATCAAAATTCAATTTAAATTTATATTGAAAACTTAATTTTATGTTGTGAATTTTTTCTTTTAAAATTACTTTTCTTGTAATTTCCGGGCTTTTAATTTAAAACTATCTGGATCCCAATTTTTTTGGATATCTTCAATAAAATCATAAATAAATTCATTCGGACATTCAATTTCTTTTTGAAGTTCATCTAACTTTTGTTTTATATATTTTTGAGTATTAGATATATGCCTCTCTTTTTGATAATTTGTTGCATGCCATTTTTGTGATGTCATTGAGATTATTTAACCTTTATGGATATAAATTACATATTGGGATAAATGATAATTAAAAGTAAATCAGTGTTTATGCTGATTTACTTTTTAAAAATTTCGTTAGAAGATAATAATTACTTTTAAAATTTCCAAATGAGTTCAGCTATGAATTGGCTTTCTAAAATATTAGAGAGTATGGGAAATGCCTTCATTCACCCTATCAAAAATGACTTGCCCCCATCTATTGGGGCTCATGCTTACAGTAGCATTCCTTTAAAAAGGAAAATGCGAAAAAGATTTAACTAGGCTTTAATTGGTATAAGACTTTCGTTCTTACTGTCCCAAATAATATATTTAAAGCATTTTGGGAAATCACTTAATTTGAGAACTTTTGCTTGATAAAGTAAATGTAAATTTGCTTTATGACAAGCTCTTAAGTTGTAATTAGGAATTCTCTCAGAGAGATGATGAATACTATGGAATGAGATATCAGCTAAAAACCAATTTAACCAATTTGGGATATCTAAATTGCTGCTCCCGTAAATAGCACCTTCTATAATGTCCCAGTTTTTTGTACTACTTGCGTAAGCATTTTTATAGTTATGTTGAATGAAAAAAATACATATAAATATTGCAGCTGAAAAAGTTAATATTAATGAGTAAAAAGTTAAGAAAAAAACAGTTCCTAGCCATTTACACATAATGATCCATCCACTTATGACGATAAGATTGTTGGCTATAAGATCAAACAATTCATCAAAGTTATCTCCATAATCAGAGAAAGGAGGCTTAATTTTAGATTGAATATTCAATAGTTCTAAATATTTTCTTTTTTTAATTTTCAAAAGACTTTCTTTCATTAAAGATTTAACGAAATTAAAAATAATTAAAATTAGTCCTAATCGGGCTTTAATAACTAAATAAAAAAAACCACCTGGTAAAAGCATTAACCAATGTCTAGAAAACTTGTAAATAAGTTTTTCTCTTTTACTAAGAGCCTTATAATCTTCTAAACTTAAAACATCAATTGGCCCTTTGTAAATTTCCCAGTTCCCATTATTTCTATGGTGGAAGGCATGATCATTAGCCCAAGGTTTATGAGGAATTCCATTTAGTAAACCCAGAAAAAATCCAAAAAAGTTGTTCAAGGAACGTTTTTCAAATAGGGAATTGTGTCCACAATCATGCATTAATGAGAATGTTCTTGAGGAAAGCAGGGTAAGGATAAAAAGAATGGGAATTAATAATAAACCTTTCGTAATTTGTAAAAGAGGAGAGTATATAATTTTAGATACAAAAAACCATAAAGATATAATTGGTATAAAAGTAATAATTAGCTGATAAGAGGCTCTATAATTATTTCTTTTTAGGAATGGCTGTATTAAGAAGTCTGATCTCTTAATTTTGTTCATATATATTTAATCTTTATACAATATTTAGGATAGCCTAGTTAAAATTTATTGTGGTTTAATTATGAATTTGCAAATATTTAAAAACTTTACTCCTAAATCTTTTACTAGTTAAATTGATTGAAATTTTTTTTAGGAATTACTCATAATTAATAAAGTTTTTCTAAATAAATTGGTTCCTAACTAAATATACTTAATAATTTAATATCGAAGGAGAAATTAGTTACTTATTTTTTATTGTAGTAACTTCTGTTCCCTCGAGGAGAACGATCTATTCGCTTTGCTTGATAAACTCTTATTTCTCTTCCCATCCATTCAACATCTTGTAAATCATTAATGGCATTTTTTTCTAAGCTATCATTATTCATTTCAACAAAGGCAAAACCTCTTTTCTTTCCTGAATCCCTATCCAAAGGAATTGTGCATTTCCTGACTTCACCATAAGTATTGAAGAGGTCTTCAAGGTCTTCCTCTTCAGTGTCCCATGATAAATTACCTATAAATATTGTCATAATTAAAAAATCTTTATGTCAATGGAATAGTAGTTCGGCAAGCGATTGTATTTTAATAAGTTATTTGAATGTTTCTCATTAAGATTATTTTATATAAATAATGTTTAATTTTTAAATTTGCACTCTAATCAAGAGATTAAGTTATGAGTGTTTTAAAGACTAAAGAATGAATTCTTTAGACATTGTTCTTAATTGATCTAAATTTAATCTATTTAAATAATTTATTATTTCTGCAGAACTTTCGCTTGATTGAAGATTTTGACTCTCATAAATCAAACTGTTAGATATTAATTCTACAAGATGTTGTTTATCCATAACTTCTTATAGTTCATTATTTAATATTAAAAACTTAAAGTCTTGATTTCGAAACGTTAGTTCTTGATTAACTAAACTCTTTTTCTCCTTTTAAGTTTATTTGTCCTCAAAAGATGTTTTTAATATATTATTTTAATTTATAAATTTTTTAAATCTTGATCTATTTTTTGCAACCTCTCATTAAGTTCTTCCTTCTCTTTTAATAAAGATTTTTTCTTTTGTTGAAGTTCATTATTAAAAGGTGAATTAAAGTATTTTTTATAAGCTAGAAAAAATACTGTTATCGCTACTACAATGCCAAGCGCACCAATTATTAATAAAGGGGATGATGGAAAATCGTAGAATGGTACAGAGGACATTTGTTCTATAAAGTTCTTATCTTACCTTTTTTTTGATTTAAATAATATTAGATAAATACCTAATATCTTTTTTACATAGCCTTTGACTTAAAATAGATAAAGTCTTCAGCAATTATTAGAGAAAAAGTTACCTGAATAATTTCTGCACTAATTTCAATGTAATTATAAATATGATTAATTAATTATAAATATGAGTAATTGTACGGGTGCCAAACAGAGAATGACCAACAATTATAAATACAGTAAAGATTCTATTAATGAAGAAAATAGTTAGAGAAGAAATTAACAATTCTGAATTATGGTTTAATTGGTTGACTAGAAAACTAAATTCTTACGAGGCTTTTAAAGACTTTGCCTTAGGTCAGGATCCTGAAGATGTAGCAGAGAAATTTATTGAAGTTAATAGTTTGGGCATATCAGATATTTTTGATAGATTCGATGAAGAAGATAAAGATACTCTAGATCAATTCCAAAAGCTAACTGAGTGTGAATGGCATGTATTCAGAATTTTAAAAAAACAACTAGAGTTTCGAAACAATGTAACTTTTGTGGATTTTAAAAAAAGTAAAAAAGTAAAAAAATAACAAAAATCAAATAAGAAAGCGCTTGAATTTTTTGGTACGGGTTAATGAACCTTAATGTTCGGTTAAAACATAAAAATTACGCACAATTTAGAAGATCTATTTATTAGGTTATAGAAAATTATTTCTTGGTATGAAAAATTTAATTAGTTCATTTTCTATTCTTAATTTAAAAAAAAATTTGAATAAAAATTTAAAAGAAAATTGTTCCATTGATAACGAAAAATCCGTTCACTATCGAAGAGATTTAGATTCATTAGGTTGAATTTCAAATTATTACATAATTTTTGATTTCGCATCACTTGATTTACCAAATCCTAGCCAGGTAAACCATATTATCCATCCTAGAATTGGGATCAAATTTATAAATATCCATTTCCAATTTTTCCCATAGTCATTTAATCTTCTAATATCAATAGCTATTTGTGGAACTATACAGATGACTCCATAAAGGTTAAAGCCAAATGTTCTTAGAAATATAGGAATAGTAAAAAAATATATAATGATATTTATTAATTGAACCCACCACCAATCAGATCTGATGGTTTTGCTACTAAAGTCAGTAGCTTTAATCCAGAATTCTTGATAAGCATTAAAAATATTCTTATACATTTGCTCTAATTAATATTATTAAGGGAATAAACTTTATTTTAGAGAGTATTTGATTATTAGATTTACTGAATATATTTGTTTCTTAAAATTAAATAGGATCGAATAAATTCACGTTATTTTTTTTGATGCTTGAATTTTCATTTTGACTTGGTATTGTACAAAAACCATCCTTACAAATAATATTATCTTTTCTATTTTTCAATGGCTGAGAAAAATCCTTTTCTTTTGAATTATTCGAAGGCTCAATTTGCATGAATATAAAATTAATAGAAACATTATTAAATTATTAACTTAATTTATTAGTATAGGCAACAATATTAATAATAATTATCTT
>JAOOLH010000032.1 GCA_028408675.1 Prochlorococcus sp. AH-716-K03
TAAAAGTAGTAGTAGATGAATTCGGGGGATTCGTGGGAATAATTGGAGCAGAAGCTGTACTATCTGTATTGGCCGGATGGTGGCAAGAATAAATATGAAACATATTAATATTGATAAAGGTTATTTACTTTTGAAAAAATGGTGGGAAAGTGTAGATCTGACGAACTATGAAAAAAGTAATTTAAATAAGGAAATTATTTCTTTTAATCAACAACTTTTCAGACTCAAAGAAAAACACTTAAGAATTGGAATATATGGTAAATCAGGTGTGGGGAAGTCTTATATCTTAAATTTATTATTAAACAAAAACGAGTTTAAGACCGATATTATTAATGGCTCCACAAAAAACATAGAAGGAAAAGAGTGGGTTTTAAAACATCAAGGCCTTAAAACTATAGAATTAATTGATTCTCCTGGATTTGATTTTTGCGATATTAAAGATCCAGATTATATATTCTCACAAATTAATTATTCAGAACTAATTTTATTTACTATATCTGGAGATATAAATAGAAATGAGGTATCTCAGATTAATTCATTTATCAAAAATGGAAAAAAAATTATTCTTGTTTTAAATAAAATTGATATTTGGAACAATCGAGATTTAAGAAATATTTTAAAAAATATAAGATTAAAACTTCCTAAAAATATTAATATCCCAATAATATTAAATTCAAAAAATAACTTGAAGAACCAGATAACTGATTTAATACAAAGATATGGTGAAAGTTTATTGACTATAAACTGTCTTCAATTAGCTGATGAATTATTCTTGAAAATAAAAGAACAAAGATTGCAAAGAAGAAAAAGGGAAGCTCAATCTATTATTGGTAAATTTGCAACAATCAAAGCATCAGGAGTTGCACTAAACCCATTAGTTTTGATTGATATTGCGGGAGGTTTTGCATTAGATACAGCATTAGTTAGTGAATTGAGTAAAGTTTATGGGTTAAATCTCAAAAGTGAATCAGCACGAAATATCATCAAAAAGATTTCTGTAAATAACGTTTTCTTGGGAATAACACAAGTCAGCATAAATACATCTTTTAATATCTTGCGTAAAGTTTTCTTAGCCACTGCTCCTTTTACACATGGGTTATCGCTCTTACCCTATGGACCAGTTGCCATTGTGCAAGCTTTAATATCAGTTCGCTCTACAAAAGTTGTTGGGAAATTAGCTGCTAAAGAAATCTTAAAAAAAAGCAAAGTATGTCTGTTAGATCCATCTCATATAATCAAAAAAATCATAATGAAAGAACCTGAAATTTTTGACCATACAAAAGTTTATTTATCTAATAAAAATTCAAATAATAATTTATCTATTTTTCTACCTTGAAGTTTGACACTGAAAATCGAATTGCCTTATTTGGGACTAGTGCAGATCCACCAACAATTGCTCACAAGAAAATACTTGAAGAATTATCAATTATTTATTCTTGCATTATTACTTATGCAAGTGATAATCCCCAAAAAAAACATCAAGAAAATCTTTTCTTTCGAAACCTTCTATTAAAAACACTAATAAGAGATATTAATAATCCAAAAATCATATTTAATCAAAAAATAAGTAGCCAATGGGCAATAGAATCCATTCGAGAATGTAAAAAAATTTATGCCTCAAATAAAATTGATTTTGTGATAGGTAGTGATTTAATTAAGGAAATTTTTTCATGGAAAGATTTTGATAACATTATCCATGAAGTGAAATTACTTATAATCCTTAGAGAAGGATATCCAATTGAATCTAATACTCTTAAGATGTTAGAAATTAATAAAGTTATTTTTGAAATTTCTTCATTAAATATTCCAAATATTTCTAGTTCAATGGTTAGATTAAATAACAATTATTCTGATTTACCTAAATCTTTAATCGATATAGTTAATAAGAATAATTTATATGATTTTGGTAAAAGGTAGTTTAATGAAGTTTTTCCTTGCTCAATTGAATCCAATTGTGGGAGATCTAAATGGAAATGCGAAAAAAATACTTTATGAAGCTGGTAAAGCATATTCAAATTCTGCTGACATGGTGCTGACACCTGAATTATCGTTATGGGGTTATCCCGCTAAAGATTTACTTCTAAAAAAAAATTTAATTGAAAAACAATATTTTATTTTAGATCAATTATCCATATCAATTCACAAAAAATATGGGAATTTAAGTATTACGGTAGGTATTGCAGAAAAGATTGATGATTCTTTTTTCCCAAATCTTTATAATTCTGTTGTTCTTATTGAGGGTGGTAAATGGAAAACAATTGCACGTAAAATTATTCTCCCGACTTATGAAGTGTTTGATGAAAAACGATACTTTCGATCTGATCACAGAGTATCTGTAATCTCCAAAACAATAAAAAACAAAACTTATAAGATTGGAATAACTATATGCGAGGATTTATGGGTTAATGAAAATATAGAAGGAAGAGGTATTCATAAAAAGAATCCTATTATAGATTTAAAGAGCAAAAAAATTGATCTTTTATTAAATTTATCTGCCTCTCCTTATACGTTCAAAAAATTCAAGTTAAGAAATAAAATTTCAAGTTTTGCTGCTAAATATCTTCAAGTCCCCTTAATATATGTCAATCAAGTAGGGGCTAATGATGATTTAATTTTTGATGGAAATAGTTTCATTATGAATAAAAATGGATCAAAAATTAAACAATTAAAATCATTCTCAGAGGATACTTCTTGTTGGGATATTAATGAAAATTTAAATTTAGTAGATGAAAAAATATCTTCTGAAATTTCTTCAGTGTTTGATGCTTTAGTTTTAGGAGTAAAAGACTATGCTAAAAAATGTGGATTTAGATCAGCTTTAATTGGCCTAAGCGGAGGAATTGATTCAGCATTAGTTGCAGTCATTGCAACTGCTGCATTAGGAAGTGAAAAAATTTTTTGCGTTTCAATGCCTTCAAAGTGGAGCTCAGAGCATTCTAAAATTGATGCAAAAGATCTAGTCGCAAGACTAAAAATAAACTTAAATACAATCTCAATTGGGAATATTATGTCTTCTTTTGAAGAATCTTTTATAGAAAGCTTAAACTTTAAAACAGAAGAAATAACAAATCAAAATATACAATCAAGGATAAGGGGTACTCTCTTAATGGCTTTAGCTAATCAAGAAAAGCATTTATTACTTTCAACAGGTAATAAATCAGAACTGGCTGTTGGATATTGCACTTTATATGGTGATATGAATGGAGGATTATCGGTAATAGGTGATTTATATAAAACTAATGTTTTTAAATTGTGTAGATGGCTTGATAGTGAAGATTCAATAGAACATAGAAAAGCATATAAATTAGATCCCAAAGTCAAAATAATAGGCGATCATATCTGCAATAAGCCTCCCAGCGCTGAACTTGGTCCTAATCAACTTGATACTGATTCACTTCCTCCATACTCTTTATTGGATAAAATTCTTAAGGGAATTATTGAAGAAAAAAAAGATTTACATCTTCTTGAACAAGATGGTCATAACAAAGAACAAATTCTAAAAATAATTACACTTATCAAAAAAGCAGAATTCAAAAGAAAGCAAGCTCCTCCAATACTAAAACTAAGTAGTCAATCACTTGGTAGCGACTGGAGAGTACCAATCGCAATGTCTAATTAAAATAGCTATTTCTTAAGATTTAATTCTGGAACTTTATTCAATGGTCTTTTAATTGATCTCAGGTTAATTCCATGTCGAAGAGCAAGAATTAAGCCTGCCGCCTCGAAGTAATTATCCACTTCAATGAGTTTGGGATAATTTAAATTATGATTACCAAGATTTAGTATATTTTTATTTTTTACAGAGATTATATTTAAACCTCTCTCAATACAAGCTAATACTCCTTCTCCTCCTAATGCCCCACTTGGAACAACAATAGATTCGATATGATTTGGGTGTAAGGTTATATTTTCATTTTTATCAGTCAATTCTATAAGATCTGGTGCATTACTTAATCCAATCAGTACTGATGGCAAAAATGTATATCCTATTTCTTCTGAAGCAGCACGAGGATCTAAATTTTCATTCAATTCAATTGGACTTAATGCAGGTGCATGTGCACAGGGGACTTTGAGAAACTTACTTATCAAGTGACTTATTACAGCCTCCACTCCAGCAATAGGATCAACGCCCTTTCCCTCCCTATATGAATTTGTCTTTTTCAAATCTGAATTATCAGGGAATTTAGCTACTATCGCTATTGCTGTTATACCTTTCTCTATTAACCTTTTTCCTGCTTCAATTAAAGTATCGGGATTTTCAATTAAACCTTCACTTATACCTTGTGATTCAGACTCAATAACTATTCCTAGCGGTTCTTTTGTTACAACATAACAATCAACATCAATCCCTAAAGTTGCGACACAAGCATCTGCGGCTTGTAAATGTCTCATTAATATTTCATGTTCAATACTTGAATCAAAAATTATTCCAATTTTCTGCTGTTTTACACTTTTGAGACCAATTTCTCCTTTAGCAAATCGATCTAAGCTATAACCTTCCACGTAAAAAATATCTTTGTTCTGTTCAGAAAGAGAGCCCCCATTCATGACATTTGGATGAGTAATTAAACATCCACTCGCAGAGGCTAATAATTTTGCCGCGGGAAGGGCATCTCCAGCGAATCCTCCTATTTCACATCCAATTCCAGTTGGAATAATAAATATTGTGGGAGATATTGACATTGAATTATATTTTTGAATTAACTGGATTGGCTAAAACAGCCTTAATTCTTATTTTTTTTATATTAGGGGACTCTACTGAATCTTTAATATCTATGATAGACCATCTTATAACTTCACCTTTTTTCATCAGATTTTCAGTTATTAATCTCCTCAAATGAATAATGTTTTTTGATCCTGGCCAATCTAAATAAAAATCAACCTTTTTTAAGTTCATTTTTGATATTTACCAAATTGATTATTATATAGATTATCTTCAACTTCATCGCCGACAATAATATGTAGATCAGACTTTGGATAAGCAACACATAAAAGAGCAAAACCCTTTTCCTTCAAATCATCATTTAAACCCATTGCATCCTCTTGTTCAACTGATCCATAAATCACCATTGAGGCGCAGCTTGTACATACTCCCGAACAGCAACTACTTGGTAAATCAATCCCATTAGCTTTAGCAGCAGATATTATATCTTGATCTTCAGGACATAAAAAAACGTACGTCTTATTTTCTAATTCAACTTTTATATTATATTCCGACATTTTTAACGATTCCTCTAGACTGCTGAACCTCCTACTACTTCAAGTATTTCCTGAGTTATAGCAGCTTGTCTTGCTTTGTTATAGGTAAGGTTTAAAGTACTCGCTAATTCTTTAGCATTATCACTCGCATTATTCATAGCTGTCATTCTACAGGCTAGTTCTGAAGCGGCAGACTCTTGAAGCGCTCTAAGAATCTGATTCTGTAAGTACAAAGGTAATAAGGAATCTAATAACTGATCAGGACTTTGTTCAAAAACAATATCAGAAGGCAATTTCTCTGAATCATTCTTTTCTATATTAGATTTTTCAACGAATAACTTACTATTTTTTGTAGTTAATCTAAAGATCTCATCATTTTCCTCAGCAATTCCTTGTGGATCTAATGGCAACAATGTTTGCACAACTGGAGCACAACTTACGAGAGTGATAAATTTGGTATATATAATTTCTACCCTATCTGAGTTTTCCGATAAAAATTCGGCTAAGACATCATTTGTTATCCCTTCAGAATCTATAGCAGTTGGTACTTGTTCTAGCTCTTTGAATGTACTTTTTATTACGTATTTATCTTTTCTATTTTGGAAATAACCTATTGCCTTTTTGCCAACTAAAATCAAGTTCGGTTCATAACCCTGTTTGATCAACTCTGCGTACCTAATTTCTACCTTTTTAATTATGTTGGTATTGTATCCACCACATAAACCTCTGTCGGCAGTTACACAAACTAAGGAGATTGTTTTTACGTTCCTTTTGGATAACAGAGGGGAGTCTACAGCTTCAAACTGAACCCTAGATTGAATATTCTCCAGGACACGGGCAAGTTTGTCAGCGAAAGGTCTACTTTTAAGTACTTGATCTTGCGCCCTTCTCACCTTTGCAGCAGCAACTAGTCTCATGGCTTCTGTTATTTTTCTAGTATTTTTAACAGAAACAATTCGATCTCTGATTTCTTTAAGATTTGCCATAATAACTACTTAAAATAAATTTAAACTGTGGCAAGCATTGAGGATTTAACTTCTTTTATTACCTCTTTTAAAGTTGTTTCTAAGCCTTCATTAAGTTTCTTCTCTTTAAGAATCTCCTCAATAAATTCCGCTTTATTCAACTTAAGGTATTCTCTAAGTTCAGCAGCAAATTTGGTTACATCTTCAACAGGCACCTCATCAATAAGCCCCTTAACACCTGCATATACAACTGCAACTTGTTCAGCAAGATTTAACGGTGAGAATTGTGCTTGTTTTAGCAATTCTCTTAATCTTTTACCTCTTTCAAGTTGTTGCTGAGTAGCCTCATCAAGATCAGAAGCGAACTGAGAAAATGCTGCCAATTCATCAAATTGAGCTAATTCTAATTTGAGTGTTCCAGCAATCTTCTTAATTGCTTTTGTTTGTGCAGCTCCACCAACTCTACTAACTGAAATACCCACATTTATTGCAGGTCTTAAGCCTGAGTTAAATAAATCTGCGCTTAAGAAAATTTGTCCATCAGTAATTGATATGACATTTGTTGGAATATATGCAGAGACATCTCCAGCTTGAGTTTCAATAATTGGCAAAGCTGTCATTGATCCACCACCCATATCGTCTGACAATTTTGCTGCCCTTTCAAGTAATCTGCTATGACAATAAAAAACATCTCCAGGATAAGCTTCTCTTCCTGGTGGCCTTCTCAAAAGAAGAGACATTTGTCTGTAAGCTTGAGCCTGCTTAGTTAAATCATCATAAATAACAAGAGTAGCTTTGCCTTGGTACATGAAATGCTCAGCGATTGCAGCTCCAGTGTAAGGAGCTAAATACTGTAAGGCAGCCGCTTCAGAGGCTCCAGCACTTACCACAACAGTATATTCAAGAGCTCCTTTTTCTCTTAAAACTTCAACAACGTTTGCTACTGATGCAGATTTCTGACCAATCGCCACATAGACACAGACTACGTCTTGGCCTTTTTGATTAATTATCGTATCTATTGCGATAGCAGTTTTTCCAGTTTGCCTATCCCCAATAATCAATTCTCTTTGACCTCTTCCCACAGGTATCATTGCATCTATAGAAGTGATACCTGTTTGCATAGGTTCATGAACTGATCTCCTCTTAATTATTCCTGGAGCCATTTCCTCAATAAGTCTATTATCACTTGTTGGAATCTCACCTTTTCCATCTATTGGCTGCCCGAGAGGGTTAACAACTCTCCCCTTCATAGCTTCTCCGACTGGGACAGACGCAATTTTTCCTGTTGATTTTACATTACTGCCTTCTTGTACACCCAACGCTTCACCCATCAAAACTGCACCGACATTATCATCTTCAAGGTTAAGAGCTATACCTTCAGTCCCATCCTCAAATTCTAATAATTCACCAGCCATAACCTGATCTAAGCCGTATATTCTTGCAATGCCATCACCAATTTGTAGAACAGTTCCTACATTGCTTACATTTACCGATTGGTCATAATCAGTTATCTGTTGTTTTAAGATTGAACTGATTTCATCAGGGCGTATAGATACCATGGATTTAAGATTTTAAGGTTGGATTTTGAATTTACTTGGATAGTGACAACCCAAGCTTTCTAATTTGAGAGGCAAGACTAGCATCAATTACTTTAGATCCTACACTCGCGACGAAACCCCCAATGAGGGATGGGTCAATTTTAGTTACAAGTTCTAATTTTTCAGTACCAGCTATATTGATAATTTTTTTGGTTATTAAACCTTTTTGATCATCAGTAAGCTCGACAGCAGAAGTAACAGTTGCCAAAGCAATATTACTATTTTCTCGATAAATTTCTAAAAATCTATCGAGAATTGAGGATACGATTCCAATTCTTTGCCTATCAGCCAATAGTTTTAAAAAATTTAAAAGAGAAGAATTTATCTTTTCTGAAAAAATTTCAATTATGATTTTTTTCTTAGTATCTGTCTCTAAAACTGGAGAAGATAATGTTTTTTCTAGATCAGGGGAGTCATTAATTAAGGAAAGTAGTTGCTTTACCTCCTTAACCATTTCTTCAGTTTGATCATTTTCACTAACAACCTGCAGTAATGCTTCTGCGTATGGGGTAGTAACGGAATTTAAAAGTGGCATTAATTCATCTCAATATTATTTATGGATTGAGTTACCAAATTTTCTTGAGTTGTTTGATCCAGTCTATTTGGTAGAGAATCTAAAGCTTTCTTAATAGCTAATTCAACAGCTTCTTTACGAAGTTGTGAAATCGCTCTTGAGGCTTCTGAGCTTTCATCAGAGATTGCACTTTGTTTTATTCGTGCCATCTCCTCAATAGCTTTCTTCTCGCTTTCCATCCTGATTGAATCAGATCTCTTAAGAGAATCTGCTTTTATTTGACTAGCTTTTTCTTCTGCTAAAGATAAGTCAGTCTTTGCTTTCTCTAAAGCTTGCGTGGCCTTAAGAAGTCGATCTTCTGCATCTTTTAATTCAAGCAAAATTCCCTCTCTTCTTTTTTGAAGCATTTTACCTAGAAAACCTGGTAAAAATTTATAGAGGCCAAAAACAACTACAGCCCAATTGAGAACGTTAGTTTCGAATAAATTAAGATTTAATCCAAAACCTTCTGTAGCTAGAAGAGGTAAATTCATTTTTCTAGAATTAATCTATTAACAATAAGTTCGCTTAATTCATCAGCTTGCTTAAAAAGCTGGTCGCGAGCAGAAGATGTCTGATTTTCTATTTCTAACCTTGCTTTTTCCTTAGAAGCATTTGCTTCATTATTAGCAAGTTCAAGAGCTTCTTTATAAAGCTTATCAGATTCATTCTCAGCTTCGCTCACAATCTTTTGAGCCTCAGAGCGAGCGCTTTGAAGCTGACTTAATAAATCAGCTTCTAATTTTTCAACTTCTGAAAGTTTATTTTTGGCGTCCATAATATTGTTACTTACAAATTTTTCTCTTTTTTCAACAACATTGCCTACAGGCTTAAAAAAAAGAGAATTTAGTATGTAAGTAAGAGCGACTACTTGTATTGCCATAAGAGGCAAAGTGGCATTTATATCAAATAAACCACCTTCAGTAGCACCAAAAAAATCAAAGGCCAACATATGTTTCAGTTGAAATTAAAAAATTATATTTAAATATTGCTAATAAGAATTAAGAGCAACATTAACTTTTAGGAAAAAGGATTCGCAAAAAGTAATACTAGAGCAACAACTAATCCATAGATTGTTAATGACTCCATGAAAGCGAAAGATAAAAGTAGAGTTCCTCTGATTTTACCTTCAGCTTCAGGTTGACGGGCGATACCCTCAACAGCACCTTGAGCTGCGTTACCTTGTCCAAGGCCTGGGCCAATAGCGCCTAAGCCAACTGCTAAGCCAGCAGCTACAACAGATGCAGCGGAAGTAATGGAATCCATAATTTTGAAATAAAGAGCTTAATGCTTGTGATAAATCTTTTTGTCTAATACGCTTGGACATTCTTTTTTTTGTAAGAATGGGTCTGAATTTTTCAGACCTACGCGATTAAGTATTTTGCCAGATTACAGGCCCTTTGTAAAAGAGTCTGAATGTATTAATAGGAAACTAATGATGTTCTTCTACAGCTTCTCCAATGTAGTAAGCAGCGAGTGTAGCAAAGATTAATGCTTGAATTGCACTTGTGAACAAACCTAGAAACATTACAGGAATGGGTAAAACCAATGGAACTAGAAATACCAAAACACCAACAACAAGTTCATCAGCAAGAATATTTCCAAAAAGCCTAAAGGATAAAGATAAAGGTTTTGTAAAGTCTTCTAGAATTTTAAAAGGCAACATTATCGGTGTTGGATGAACATAATATTCAAAATATCTCCAACCCTTATTACTAAGCCCAGCATAGAAATAAGATAGAGAAACTAACAATGCTAATGCAATCGTTGTATTAATATCAGCTGTTGGCGCTCCTAATTCACCACTTGGTAATTTTATTAATCTCCAAGGTATAAGTGCTCCTCCCCAATTACTTACAAACACAAATAAGAATAGAGTTCCTATAAAAGGCATCCAATCTCTATATACTTTTTCACCAATTTGAGTTCTTGCAAGATCTCTGATGTAGTCCCATAAAAATTCAAGTAAATTTTGCAATCCCTTTGGATCATTTTCCATTTTTTTTGTCCCTAAAGAGATGAAAACTAATAAAGCACCTAATAGGATCCAAGAAGTTAAAAAAACTTGTCCGTGAAGTCTTATATTTCCAATTTGCCAATAAAGATGTTGACCTACTTCTAATGCGGCAAAATTTGTTGGCAAGCAGTTTAAGAACATTTTGATTTAAATAAAAATTAATAAATTTTGAAAAGCAAAATTTATTTAAGAACGTGAGAAATAAAATATAAGAGAAGGCTTATAGATAAAAAAGCCTATCATTGCTGGGAAAATATCTAATGATCCTAGCTTGCTTGCAAAAAGAAAGAGACAAACTGGAACTAATAGTTGCAATTGAGAAACCCCATTAGATTCTTTCCCTATTTTTCCTATGCTTTTAGCAAGCAAACGTAAGTAAAAAATACCAGCAATGGCACCTATAAAAACACTAAAACCAAAAGTATACCCAATTATAATTCCTGTTATAGAAGCCACTAAAATGGCAACGATAAAAGTAATACCAAAAATTGTTATTTGCAATTTAATGTATTCATCATTTGTTGAAAATAATTTTTGAAATTGACTTGCAAAAACTAATTTAGTTTTATTAATGAAAGAATTATCCTGGGTAGGGGAATCATGAACAGTCTTACCGGGAAGATGCTCAACAATTTTTTTTCTATTTGAGTCCACAGATGTGAACATAATTTAGAAAACCCCCTCTATACAGATTTAAGTAAGTATATAAACCCACGGAATCTATCATGGGGAGGGGTCTTTTAGCTAGGAATTTTTTATTTAAAGTCCTAATTCTTAAGATTTGTGATATTTGATTTAGATGTTTTTGAAAAACTAAAAATAAATTGAGTTTTATTAATCAAAATCTAAAAACTCAAATTCACTCAAAAAGGAGTACAAAGACTTGGCAAAGTTGTCATTTAACGTCTCAATAGTATATCTACAAACTTTAAATTGGAGATAAGTAAATCAGCTACTAAATATAAGAGTGATTTTAAAAGAAATAGAACTTTTGATTCCATAAACAACCCCAACTATTTAAGGGACAATTTCCTACCTATACCTTGGAAAATTTGGCCTTATGAAGGGAAACTTCTACTTATTTTGATAGGTATTTGGTCTGTTTTAGGTTTATGTATTCTTGGTTCTGCTAGTTGGTGGGTGGCTAGCAAGGAAATGGGAGATTGGGCTTATTATTTAAAGAGACAAATTATTTGGTGTATTCCTGGATTAACTTTTTTTTATTTTGTTTTAAATACAAATATTAGAGATCTTTTAAAAATTTCAAAAATTATTTTTTACTTCTTAATTTTCTTAATAATTTTAACAATTTTCTTTGGCAGTACAGTTAACGGTTCCTCAAGATGGTTAATTCTAGGTCCTCTGCAAATTCAACCCTCTGAATTAATTAAACCTTTTTCAATTTTGGAAGCAGCCAACTTATTTGCGCATTGGAATTTAGTTAAAAATAATAGAAAAATTATTTCATTAAGCACCTTTGGGTTTTTAATTTTACTAATAATGAAGCAGCCCAATTTAAGTACCGCAGGTTTAACAGGAATTCTTTTTTGGGTGATGGGTTTATGTGGGGGAGTGAAATTCAGTTCACTCTTATCAGTAGCTTCATTAGGAGTTTTAAGTGGTTGTATTAGTATTTTGAGTAATGAGTATCAAAAGCTAAGAGTCATA
>JAOOLH010000033.1 GCA_028408675.1 Prochlorococcus sp. AH-716-K03
CTTTTACTGAATTCTTCACAAAAGCTCTATTATTAAATACATCATAATCTAATCTTTCAATAGAATCTAATATTCCTCTGTAAAGGCGTAATGATGTCCATACAGGCCATCTTGCATCTGCTGATAACCACTTAATGCCATCTTCAGATTTTTTAAACCAATCTCGAGCTCTGGTTAATTGAAAGTTCATAAGCATTCTCCACTGATTATTTATTTCTCCTCTCAATAACTCTTCTTCAGAATAATCAAATTCCTTTAATTCATCTTTTGGTAAGTAGATTCTACCCCTTTGCCTATCTTCTCCAACATCTCTTAAAATATTAGTTAGTTGATTTGCTATTCCTAAAGCTATTGCTGCTTCTGAGGGGTCAGGTAAGTTACTCCATGGGGCTGATGTATAAGCACTGTCAATGCCCATTACATTCTGAGTCATTAAGCCAACTGTCCCGGCAACTCGATAACAGTAAAGCTTCAATTCTGCAAAATTTTCATATCTAAATTTATTAAGATCCATCCTCTGACCTTCAATCATATCCAAATAAGGTTCTATATCCTGTGGGAATTTTTCTAAAGTATCAAAGAGAACAGCATCTAAATCTGATTTAATTTTTCCTTTGAAAACATTTTTTGTGTTTTCTTCCCATTCATTTAGGTTATCGGAGAGTTCATTAGCTGATTTAGTTGAGGCCTCCAGACTATCCATTATTTCATCTGTTCTCCTACACCAAACGTAAATCGCCCAGATAGCTTTTCTTTTTTCATAGGGTAATAAAAGAGTGCCTAAATAAAAAGTTTTAGCCCATTGTTGAGTTTCTTTTCTGCATATTTCATATGCTTTATTAAGTTGAGATAATGAGTGTTTCAAAAAGGTCTTTTTTTTGAGGTTTTAATTTATTTTAGATGTTTCCTGGGAAACTTTATTCGGCGAATTTGAATATTCTTTGTTAATAGTTTCTGCGCATAATTTACCACTTAAAACGGCTCCTTCCATGGAGGCAAGATATTTTTGCATTGTATAATCACCAGCTAAAAAAAAGTTTTTAATTGGAGATCTTTGGCTAGGCCTTAATTCTTGACAACCTGGGACAGATTTGTAAACGGATCTTGGGGTTTTTACAACTTTATATTTCCTAAGTTTAGTTTTTTCATCTCCAATAAAATTAGTTGGGAATAACTTTTTAAGTTCTTCCATAGTTGCATCGACTATATCTTGATCACTCCTGTTAATCCATTCTTTTGCTGGGGCAAAAACTAATTCAAGCATTGATCTATTTGGATCCTCATATTCTTTGCAGGTAATACTCATATCTGCATAAACACTTAGAAGGGGAGATCTACTAAATAATAAGTGATCAATATCCGTTAATTTTTTATCAAACCATAAATGGATATTTATCACAGGAACTCCATTTAAGCCATCAAGCTTGGAGAAAGTATTAAGACCTTTCCATTGATTAGGAATCATTAGTTTTAAGAGATCGACTGGCATTGCACTTACGTAAGCATCTGCTGTAATTTGTCTCTTTTGATCGTCTTTTAATGAGGCAATTGTAAAGCTTTTAACGGTACTATCATCATTAAGATCTATTTTTCTTAAGGGGCTATTCATATGAACTTCTCCACCTCTGGCAGTAATATATTCAACGATTGGCTGGCAAAGTCTCTCGGGTGGAGCACCATCAAGGAAAGCCATTTTCGAACCGTTTTTTTCTTGAAGAAATCTGTTAAGTGCTGTTAGTAGGACTGTAGATGAGATTTCATCAGGACCAATAAAATTGAGTGCTTTGCTCATAGCAATGAAAACTTCATCATTAACCCTCTCAGGAATATTGTGTTCTTTTAACCATTCTGTCCATGATTTTGAATCACATTTATCAAGATATTTTTGTCCTCTCAACATGGCGGGAACTAATCCTAATCCAAATAATATTTTTTCATTCCATGAAAGCATGTCATTGTTACTTAGAATTGCTGTTACTCCGTTTGCAGGAGCGGGTATATCCGGAAAATCAAATCTACTATAAGTACCTGGTTCAGAGGGTTGATTGAAAATCATTGAATGACTTTTCCACTGCAGTCTGTCTTCAATATCTAATTCTTTGAAAAGTTGGAGCATATTTGGATAAGCTCCGAAAAATATGTGTAAACCAGTTTCATACCAATCTCCATCTTCATCTTTCCAAGCGGCAACTTTACCCCCCAGAACATCTCTGGCTTCTAAAACGATGGGAATGTGACCATTATCAACAAGATATTTGGCGCAAGATAAACCTGCTAAACCTGCACCTGCAATTACAACACGCATTATTAAATCAAAAAATTAGTTAACACTTACTAAGAAGCTATCCTAAAGTTAGAACATTATAGTTTTTTTTGTTGATTATTTTAAAATTATGGAAAAAATGCTTTTGAAAACAACTACCAGGCACGTAAGAATATTTACTGCTGATGTAGTTAATGACAATTTACTTTTTCATCCGAATAAATTAACTCTTGACTTAGATCCTGATAATGAATTCATTTGGAATGAAGAATCTATAGATAAAGTAAATCATAAATTCGCTGAACTTGTCGAAGAAAGAGAAGGAAAAAGTTTAGATGATTATGAACTTCGTAAAATAGGTTCAGAAATTGAGGGTCTTATTAAATATTTGCTTCAAAATGGCTTATTAAGTTACAACCCTGAATGTAGAGTTATGAACTATTCAATGGGCTTACCTAAAACAAATGAAATACTGTGAATAAATATCCAAATAGAGGTTCAAGAAGAGGCCCCAGTAGAAACTCTTACTTCTCCAACTCAATGAACGGAGGAAATTATTCACAACGAAGTAAAAGAATACCGCCTTCTAGTTCTGAACAAAAAAATAATTTCAATACAGGAACCATCGCAGTACTTGCTGGGGTCTTGATTTTAGGAGTAGGTATTGGAAGTGCTATTACAAGTACTACAGATGGTGGACAGGGAAATATAGCTAGTCAGCAGCAATTAGATATGGCTGTTCCAGATCCAGAATTTTGTAGGCAATGGGGAGCAAGTGCTTTTGTAATTGATGTAGAGATGTATACAACACTGAATCCCTCAACTAGTTTTGTAACACAACCTGCACTTCAACCTGGCTGTGTCATTCGAAGGGAGAATTGGACAGTTTTGCAAAAACAAGGTGCAATAAGTAACGAAGACGTAAGAGAATGTAAGCAAAGAATGAATACTTTTGCTTACATTGGTTCAATAAGAGATAAGCCGATAGTAAAATGTGTTTATCAGACTGATGTGAATGAGAATAAATTTATTATTAAGGGGGATGGACAAGCTGAAGATGGAGGTGTGGGGATTAACAGAGAAGCTATACAATTTTAAGTTATTTTATTTGCCTTATTGGACTTTTTAAACTTGCGAATTGAGGCAAAATATTCTTTTTAAAAGCTTCAGATGCTCTTGATGTATACCTTGATGGATTTGTAATTAATTTGAGCTCTCTTTTAACCTCTAAATCAGATAAATATGGTTTGTGAATTGATCCACCTGCTAATTCTCTCTCAATTGAAACAACAGGCAAAAATGCAGCTCCTAGGCCAGATTGAACTGCGTTTTTAATTGCTTCAAGAGAATTTAATTCCATTTCGATTTTTAATCTTTGAATGTCAAGACCAGAATCTTTTAAAAGTTTATCAACAACTTTTCTAGTTGTTGATTGTGAATCTAATGTAACGAAATTTAGTTTGTATAAATCTTCTTTCATGAGTTCATTTTTTTTGGCAAGGGGGTGCTTCGTCGGTAATACAAGGGCTAATTCATCAGTTGCATATGGAATTACTTGTAATAAATTTTCTAGATCACTTGGTAATTGACCTCCAATAATAGCTAAATCAATTTGACCATTTGCCACACTCCAACCAGTTCTTCTTGTGCTGTGGACTTGTAGTTGAACAGATACATCAGGATATTTTTGACGAAATAGACCTATCATCCTTGGCATTAAGTAGGTGCCGGTAGTTTGACTAGCTCCAATTATGAGTGTTCCTCCTTTTAAACTATTTAAGTCTTCAATAGCTTTACAGGCCTCATCACATTGATTCAGGATTCTTTCGCAATAGTCAAGTAAAAGGTTACCTGCTTCAGTTAGAAGTGCTTTTCTCCCACCTCTATCAAAAATTGTTATTTCAAGTTGTTTTTCTAAATTTTGAATTTGTAAACTTACAGCGGGTTGAGTCACATATAGTAAATCAGCAGCTTTTTTAAAACTTCCTTGAGCTGCAATAGCTTTTAATATTCTTAATTGGTCAAGTGTAAAAGGTAATTCGGGCATTATATTTATGCCTACTATTTAGGTCTGATTCTAATACCTAAGCGTATAATTGTTAATATAATCTACTTGAATTTTTAAATAATATATGGAGACTCACAAAACTTCTTTGTTAATTTTGTTATTAATATTGATTTTCGCAGTTATTCATAGTGGAGGTGCTGCTTTAAGAAGTAGAGCAGAAGCCTTTATGGGAGCCAGATTATGGAGATTATGCTTTGTTTCACTAAGTTTGCCATCTGCAGTAATATTAATCAGTTATTTTTTAGCACACAGATACGATGGAATCAGATTATGGAATATTCAAGGCAATAACTATTTATTTTTTTTGGTTTGGATTTTAACTGCTATTAGTTTCTTATTCCTTTATCCTGCAACATATAATCTACTAGAAATCCCGTCAGTTTTAAAACCACAAGTCAGGATATATGGAACAGGAATAATGCGGATAACCAGACATCCACAAGCATTTGGTCAAATTATTTGGTGTTTAGCTCATACACTATGGATTGGGACAACGTTTACACTCATAACTTCAATAGGATTAATTTTTCATCATCTTTTTGCAATTTGGCACGGCGATAAGAGATTAGAGCTTAAATTCGGTGAAGAATTTTATAAGTTCAAAGATAGTACTTCGATAATTCCGTTTGTCGCAATATTTGATGGAAGACAGAAAATTAAAGTAAAAGAATTTTTTAAATTGTCTCAACTTGGAATATTAATAGCCATTGCAGTAATTTGGTGGTCTCATAAATATATAAATATTGCTGTTACAACATTTAATTCATCATTTATATCTAATATTCTTAATTAGCAGTCTAATATTAGTGTATAAATATTATTAAAAATGCCACAAGCTTCAGAAATTGCCTGGTTAATTCCTGTCTTTCCACTTATTGGAGCGGTATTTTCTGGTTTGGGTTTAATATGT
Organism: Prochlorococcus sp. AH-716-K03; assembly: GCA_028408675.1. Lineage (GTDB taxonomy): Bacteria > Cyanobacteriota > Cyanobacteriia > PCC-6307 > Cyanobiaceae > Prochlorococcus_A. The sequence continues at coordinate 5,242 of JAOOLH010000033.1, forward strand.
GCGAATAAAAAAATCAATAACTCTAGAGAAATTGTTTCTATCAGTCTTTTGTCATTCGTCGGTATTTCTGCAGTAATAAGTTATAAAGCATTAATTGAACAAATAAATGGTTACCAATCAGTAGAAAAATTATTCGTTTGGGCAAGTGCAGGAGATTTCACAATTCCAATGGGATTTGTTCTCGACCCATTAGGAAGCGTAATGCTTACATTGGTAACCACTATCACTTTATTGGTCATGATTTACTCTCATGGTTATATGTCTCATGATAAAGGTTACGTAAGATTTTTTACATATTTAGCTCTCTTCAGTAGTTCTATGATGGGTTTAATTATTAGCCCAAATTTGTTAGAAATATATGTTTTTTGGGAATTAGTAGGAATGTGTTCTTACCTCTTAGTTGGTTTCTGGTATGACAGGGATGGTGCAGCTAATGCTGCTCAAAAAGCATTTGTTGTAAATAGAGTTGGAGACTTTGGATTGTTATTGGGAATTTTAGGTCTATTTTGGGCTACAAAAAGCTTTGACTTTAATCAAATTGCATTAGGCGTATCACAGTCAGTTTCCGATAATTCATTGCCAGTCTGGGCTGCATTATTACTTTGTTTTTTAGTCTTCTTAGGACCTATGGCAAAATCTGCTCAATTTCCTCTTCATGTATGGCTTCCTGACGCCATGGAAGGTCCCACACCTATTTCAGCTCTTATTCATGCAGCGACAATGGTTGCTGCTGGAATATTTTTAGTAGCAAGGCTCCAACCTCTTTACTCATTATTTCCCTCAATTCAATTTATTATTGCTTTAGTTGGAACTATTACATGTTTCTTGGGTGCATCTATTGCCTTAACCCAGATGGATCTCAAAAAAGGTTTGGCATATAGTACTGTTTCTCAGCTTTGGTATATGATGCTTGCTATGGGTTGTGGTGCTCCAGTAGCAGGAATTTTTCATTTAATAACACATGCTTGCTTCAAAGCAATGTTGTTTTTAGGTTCTGGCTCAGTAATTCATGCGATGGAAGAAGTAGTAGGTCATCAGCCTGTACTTGCGCAGGATATGAGGTTGATGGGGGGGTTAAGAAAAAAAATGCCCTTTACCTCTACAACTTTTTTAATAGGTTGCGTAGCAATAAGTGGTATTCCTCCATTGGCAGGATTTTGGAGTAAAGATGAAATATTAGGAAACGCTTTTATCTCATTTCCAGCTTTTTGGTTCGTAGGATTTTTAACAGCTGGAATGACAGCCTTTTATATGTTTAGACTTTATTTTTTAACATTTGAAGGCGATTTCAGAGGTGGAAATAAGGCATTACAAAAGGAACTTTTATTAGCTTCCAAAATTAATACAGAAGAAGATGAAGAAGAACATGAAGAAGAACATGGCTCCCTGCACGAGTCTCCTTGGTCTATGACATTCCCACTTGTTTTCCTAGCTGTGCCTTCATTAATAATTGGGTTTATGGGCTTTCCTTGGGATAGTAAATTTGCAAACTTATTAGACCCTGAAGAAGCATTGATTGCTTTAGAGTCCTTTGAATTAAAAGAGTTTTTACCTCTAGCTATTGCGTCAGTTGTTATTGCCTTAATAGGCATAACAATTGCTTACCAAGCTTATTTTGCTAAGAAAATTAATCTATCAATATTATTTGCGCAAAGATTCCCATCTGTTAATAAGTTTTTATCAAATAAATGGTATTTAGACGATATTAATGAAAAGCTTTTTGTTAAAGGCAGTAGAAAACTTGCAAAAGAAGTTTTAGAAGTTGATTCCAAAGTCGTTGATGGAGTCGTAAATCTTACTGGATTAGTAACATTGGGAAGTGGGGAGGGCTTAAAGTATTTTGAAACGGGTAAAGCTCAATTTTATGCTTTAATAGTTTTTGGAGGAGTAATTTTGTTGGTAGCAATATTTGGTTTCCAATCACCACAAATAACTTAATAACAAATGTGTGTCTTCACTGTTCATGGGATGAAAAAATCTAGATAATTTCTAGACTCTGTTTAGGATCAATTTCTTATTCATTTGAGCAACTATTTCTTGACACATTTTGCACTTCATACAATAGGAACTCTAGGTGGGGGTTTATCAAATTTTCCTTGGCTGTCAGTATCTATTCTTTTCCCAATTGGAAGTGCATTTTTAATACCTTTTTTACCTGATAAAGGAGAGGGTAAACAAGTAAGATGGTTCGCTTTAAGTGTCGCTTTAATTACTTTTCTGGTAACTGTAGGATCATATATAAATGGCTTTGATATTAATAATGAAAATGTTCAACTTAAAGAAAGTATAAATTGGCTTCCGAAATTAGGTCTTACTTGGTCAGTCGGTGCTGATGGAATTTCAATGCCTCTTATATTATTAACTAGTTTTATAACAGCACTAGCAGTATTAGCTGCATGGCCAGTAAAGTTCAAGCCAAAATTATTTTTCTTTTTAATACTTATTATGGATGGAGGGCAAATAGCGGTTTTTGCTGTTCAAGATATGCTCCTATTCTTTTTAAGTTGGGAACTTGAACTTTTGCCAGTATATTTACTTTTAGCTATCTGGGGAGGTAAAAATAGGCAATATGCAGCGACAAAGTTCATTATCTATACAGCTGGTAGTTCCATATTTATTCTCTTAGCTGCCTTGGCAATGGGTTTTTATGGAACTGAAGTTCCAAATTTTGAATTTTCTCATTTGGCTAATCAAGATTTTAACCAAAACTTTCAAATCCTTTGTTATATAGGTCTTTTAATTGCTTTTGGTGTAAAACTTCCAATTGTTCCTTTGCATACTTGGCTCCCTGATGCTCATGGTGAGGCTACAGCACCTGTTCATATGTTATTGGCAGGTATTCTATTGAAGATGGGAGGATATGCTCTTTTAAGATTTAATGCACAATTATTACCTGTCGCACATGCTCAATTCGCTCCACTATTAATAGTGCTCGGAGTGGTAAATATAATTTACGCTGCATTAACTTCTTTTGCACAAAGAAATCTTAAAAGAAAAATTGCATATAGTTCTATTAGTCATATGGGTTTTGTCTTGATTGGAATAGGGAGTTTTAGTAGCCTTGGTACGAGTGGAGCGATGTTGCAAATGGTTAGTCATGGATTAATTGGAGCAAGTTTATTTTTTCTTGTTGGAGCGACCTATGACAGAACAAAGACGCTTAAACTTGATGAAATGGGTGGAGTGGGACAAAAAATGCGTATTATGTTTGCATTGTGGACTGCCTGCTCTCTTGCCTCTCTTGCTTTGCCAGGTATGAGTGGATTTGTTTCTGAATTAATGGTATTTACTGGATTTGTTACTGATGAAGTTTATACTTTGCCTTTTAGAATAGTTATGGCATCTTTAGCAGCAATAGGAGTGATACTTACTCCAATTTATTTACTTTCAATGTTACGTGAGATTTTCTTTGGTAAAGAAAATCCAAAGTTAATTGAAGATAGGAATTTAATTGATGCAGAGCCAAGAGAGGTATACATTATAGCCTGTTTACTCTTACCAATAATCGGGATAGGTTTATATCCAAGGTTAGTTACTCAAAGTTATTTGGCTACAATAGACAACTTGGTTGAGAGAGATTTAAATGCAGTAAAAACTTTTCCCAAGACAAATATTTTTGCAGGAAATAAAACAAATCAAATATTAAAAGCCCCAACTATTTAATTTTCTAAATATATTGATTATTTTTTGGCATAAAAAGTGATATGAAGATATCTTAAAAAAAGATTTTACTTAGTTAAAGTATCCAATTCTAAATCTATTGATGGGTCACAGCTAGGACCTAGATTACTTATAAAATTTCTTCAAGATGCAGCCGGAAGAGGTGATCTTGATCCATGGGATATTGATGTTATAAGCGTTATTGATAGCTTTTTAGAGCAGTTTAATAATAATTTGCAATATTCATCCAATGATCAAATTTCATATCAAAAAGACTTATCTGAGACTAGCGAAGCATTTTTTGCGGCCTCTGTATTGGTTAATTTAAAAGCTCAAGTTTTAGAATCTGATGTTTTTCAAGAGGAAACACTAGGTTTTGAAGAAGAAATTGTAATTGATAATCAAGAATGGCTTAATCAAGGGTTTGATATACCCAAATATCCTGAAAAATATTTAAGAAGAAGATCTGTAGCTCAACCCGTTATTAAACGTTCATCAACGTTAGGAGAACTTGTTAGTCAACTTGAATCAATTGCAGAAATAATTGAAACGCAAGATCTTTTGCTTATGAAAAGGAAAAGAAATAAAAAATATTCTGATAAGATTTTGATCTCTAAAGTTCAATCTTTAGCACATCGTGAAAAGCTTCCTGAAACAACAAAAGCACTTGGTAAATTTCTTGATGGATGGGAAAAGGCATTGCAATGGACTGATTTTGAATATTTAGTTTATAAATGGCAGACAGTAGTAAAAAATGATTTAGATAAGGACAGACTTGGAGTATTTTGGGCATTGTTATTTTTATCATCAGAAAATAAAATTGAGTTAAAACAACAATATTCTCTCTACGGCCCAATACAAATAAAAAGGATTATTCCAGATGGAGGATTAGCTCAATTACCTATTGAAAACCTTGATGTTTCAGAAACATCTTCGACTGCTGCTTAACGGTAAAAGAGCGATAACGTATAATCTGTAAAAAGAGGTCTTTAAAGTTGATGAAGGCAATGATACTTGCAGCAGGTAAGGGAACTCGCGTTCAACCAATTACGCATATTATTCCTAAACCCATGATTCCAATTTTACAAAAACCAGTAATGGAATTCTTATTGGAACTTCTAAAAGAACATGGTTTTAAAGAAATAATGGTTAATGTTTCTCATCTTGCAGAGGAGATTGAAAACTACTTTAGAGATGGGCAAAGATTTGGTGTAGAGATAGCTTATAGCTTTGAAGGAAGAATTGAAGATGGAGAAATGATTGGCGATGCTCTTGGTTCAGCAGGAGGATTGAAAAAAATTCAAGATTTTCAGAATTTTTTTGATGAAACTTTTGTTGTTTTGTGCGGCGACGCCTTAGTTGATTTGGATTTAACTGAAGCCGTAAAAAAACATAAACAAAAAGGAGCAATAGCAAGCTTAATAACAAAAAGGGTTACTAGAGAACAAGTTTCTAGTTATGGAGTTGTAGTTTCAGATAAAAATGGGCGAGTAAAAGCTTTTCAAGAAAAACCAACTGTAGATCAAGCTTTGAGTGACTCAATAAATACTGGAATTTATCTTTTTGAACCTGAGATTTTTGACTATATCCCGTCTGAGAAAAAATTTGATATTGGAGCTGATCTGTTTCCTAAACTTGTTGAAATGGATTTACCATTTTTTGCTTTGCCGATGGATTTTGAATGGGTGGATATAGGAAAAGTTCCTGATTACTGGAGTGCGATCAGAAATGTGTTGCTTGGTAAAGTAAGGCAAGTAGAAATTCCTGGAAAAGAGATTAAACCTGGAGTTTTCACAGGTCTCAATGTTGCTGCAAATTGGGAAAAAGTTAATATTAAAGGGCCAGTCTATATTGGAGGGATGACAAGAATAGAAGATGGCGCCACTATTATTGGTCCTTCAATGATTGGGCCAAGTTGTTGCATTTGTGAGGGCGCAACTATAGATAACTCTATAATTTTTGATTATTCAAAAATTGGGAAAGGAGTTCAACTTGTCGATAAATTAGTATTTGGAAGATATTGTGTTGGAAAAAATGGAGATCATTTTGATTTGAAAGATGCTTCATTGGACTGGTTGATAACAGATTCAAGAAGGTTAGATTTAACTGAGCCATCTCCTCAGCAAAAAGCTATGGCAGAATTATTAGGTACTGATTTGATTAACATTCCAGATTGAGATCTGCTTTCTCAAGTATTTCTGGAATCAGATGTTCTGCTTTGACAGCCATTATATGAATACCTTCAGCGATATTAATAAAATCTTTGGCTTGTTCTGAAGCGATTAATATACCTTCTTTTAGAGGATCTCTTGCTTCTTTGAGACGATATAATATGTTCTCTGGAATATTTGCGCCAGGTACAAATTTATTTATGAAAAGAGCATTTTTATATGATTTCAAAAGAAATACTCCTGCAATAACTGGTATCTCAAGTGGATTAGTGATTTCCTTACAAAAATCTATCAAATAATTTCTATCCATAACCATTTGTGTTTGTAAGAAGTTTGCTCCCGCTTTCTTTTTATTTTCGGTTCTACTTTTTAAACTTCTTTTATTTCTAGAACTGGGATCTGCTGCGGCACCCGAAAAGATATCAGTTCTTTTATCGG
>JAOOLH010000034.1 GCA_028408675.1 Prochlorococcus sp. AH-716-K03
AGTTAAAGAAGAGGTTATAGAAGAAAAGTTAGAGAAACCTAAAGTCCAAAAATCAAAAAAGAAAAAGTAAAAAAATGAAGAAAATTTTATTTTTTATTATGAATTAGTGTTATTTTGATTTATTGATTTTTTAGATTCGAATGTAGATCTATAAAATTTTTGAAAATGTAAGTATATTTTTTTGTTTAAGAATCTAATGCAACTTCTATCGCAGCAATTAAATTATCATCAAATGGTTGAACATTAGGTTTGAATCTTGCGATTACATTGCTATCTTTACCAATTAAAAATTTTTCAAAATTCCATTCAACATCTCCTTTTGGATCGACTTGATTAAGAGTTGTATAAGGTTCTGTAGTATTACCTTTTGCGTGTACTTTCTCCATAATTTCAAATTTAACACCAAAGTTTATTGAACAAAAATTCTTTATTTCTGAAAGAGAATCAGGCTCTTGATTACCAAAATCATTACATGGAAATGCGAGAATCTTTAAACCTTTTTTTGAGTATATGTCATGCAATTTTTGAAGATCTTCATATTGAGCAGTATTTCCACAATAACTAGCTACGTTTACAACTAAGATTACATTGTCAGAAAATTCCCCAAGCTTTTTAGCTTCTCCGTCTGCTGATACAACAGTTGTATTTTGAACATCAACTAGCATATTTTTATAAAATTATTCATTGAAGATAGCATTGAAAAAAATTTTTTGTGTTTTTTTATAGATCTTATTTGTTTATTATTTTTATTTGAAAGTTTTTTTTAATTGTTTTTTCTTAACTTATATAATTAAATTAGTATATATTTCAATAATTAAATTGGATCCCCTAGACCCCCTTACTGAAATTGTCAAATCAGGTCAAGCTTTTTCTCCTTCCATTGCAATAGAAAGAATTTTATGGGTAATGATGGGATTCTTCTTTCTAGGTTCTTTCTCGACATCAATTATAAGAGGAATGAAGCAAAACGATTGGTTTGGCAACAAATCATTTTTGTCCGGTCTAAAAACTACTAAAAGTGATGATAAGCTTTCTAAAAAGCTATCTGAAAAAGATACATAATTTAGGATTATTTAGTTATGGGGAGTTTTAAATTTGTGCGTAAAAAAATATTATTATTAGGAAGTGGGGAATTAGGCAAAGAGATAGTTATTGAAGCTAAAAGATTAGGTTTAGAAGTTATTGCGATTGATAAATATAAAAATGCGCCTGCAATGCAAGTAGCTGATCATTCTTTTGTTATAGATATGAGTAATAAAGAAATCCTATCAAAAACCATAAAAGATCTTAACCCAGATTTTGTTGTGCCAGAAATAGAAGCTCTTTCGATTGAATCTTTAAAAGAACTTGAAAAAGAAGGTGTAAAAATTGTACCAAATGCGAGAACTGTTGAAATAACAATGAACAGAGATAAAATAAGAGATTTGGCATCAAATGAACTAAAGATAAAAACTGCAAAATTTAATTATGTTTTTAACTGTGAAGATCTCGAAAAAAAATCATTTGAAATAGGTTTCCCGCTTTTGCTTAAGCCTCTAATGAGTTCCTCAGGAAAAGGACAAAGCTTAGTTAAAAGTAAAGAAAATCTTTTAGATGCATGGAAACAAGCTTTAGCAAATTCTAGAGGGAAAATTGTCGGTGTAATATTAGAAGAGTTTATAGACTTTGATTATGAATTTACCCTCTTAACTGTAAGAAAAGAAAATGGAGAAAATATTTTTTGTGAGCCGATAGGTCATGAGCAATATGAAGGAGATTATCAATGTAGTTGGCAACCTATGGAGTTGAATCAATTTTTGATTGATGAAGCTAAAAAAATGACAAATCAAATATTAAATAATCTAAATGGTGCAGGTATCTATGGAGTTGAATTTTTTGTTAGGAAAAACGAGATCATATTTTCAGAATTATCCCCCAGGCCTCATGACACAGGTATGGTGACATTAGTCAGTCAAAACATAAATGAGTTTGAATTACATTTAAGAGCATTTTTAAATCTTCCAATACCAAAAATATCAGTATTAAAGCCCTCAGCTAGCAGAGTAATTCTCTCTAATGAAGAATTTGTTAATCCTTCATTTACTGGATTGAAGGAGGCATTAGAAGTAGAGAATACTAAAGTTCTAATATTTGGGAAACCAACTTCTAAAAAAGGAAGGAGAATGGGAGTTGTCCTTTCATCAAGTGATGAACTTATTACTGCTCGAAAAAATGCTGATAAAGCAGCTCTTAAGATTAAGATTGTTAGTTGATTTTAAAATATTAAATAAATATTATAAAAAAACTACTTATTTCCTTTGTTTTTGTTTCCTATTTTTGTATGTAATATTTAAAAGTAATATTGTTTTTCTTTATGATAGAAAATTACAAAGGGTGGGATATAACTTTGACATGGAATGATAAGCATTCTTTTATGAAAAATTCTAGTTGTAAAAATGCTTATAATGAAAAAGAAAAGTGGAAGGGAGTTAATTTAAATGGTAACAGTATTTACGGTTCATCTCTTAAGGAAATAAGACATATTATTGATTATCCAGGTTTACATAAATAATTATTTTGCGATGATATTAATTGTCCTCTTTGCTTCTATCATCAATAAGTTCATTCGCAAGTTCTCTTAGATCCCCTTTGATTGATACCCATGTAAAAGCAATAACAAAAATTGAGGCTGATATTGCTATTGTAATTGTCTCTAGAGGACTCAAGCTTAATGCAATTGCAAACATTTAAAAATTATAAGTATGATCTATTATATTCCACATTATTAATTAGTTTTAAAGGAGTATATTTTTGAAACTTAATTTAATTTATTATTATAAAAAATATTTAATATTTCTATTTTAAAAATACTTATTAATCATAAACAAATTTCAATGATATTTTAATTAATTTGCTAAAATATAGTTATCATGATAACTAAAAAATGCCCTCAATGTAAAAATCTAATCTCAATAAATTCACCAACCTGCCTATATTGTGGAAGACCTAATAAATTTGTAACTAATGATTATGTTAAAAGAAAATGGGATAGAAATTATAAGAACAATAAAATTAATTTTTCAAAAATACTAATCTCTAATAAAACATTATTTCTAGTAATTTTTGCTCTCTTAATAATTATTGTAAGTTTATATTTATAAACTTATTATTAATTTAATATAGCCTTCATAACCTCCCTTGTATTTAATGAAAGCTCATTTTCATTTATGAATTTCAATACTTTAAATATATTATTTCTGTAAGGTTCTTCATATTTTTCAAAAGTACTAAATATTTTTAAAAATCTTGCAATAACTATTGGGTTTGATTTGTCGAATTCTAGGATCTTATTGGCTACATATTTATATCCTGATCCATCTATGGAGTGGAATAATGAATTTCTTGTTACATAAGCATTTAATACAGATCTTAAAGTATTGGGTGATTTGACATCAAAATATTGGTTATGGAATAAAGCTTCAATGCTTCTTTGATTATTATCTTCTTCTATAGAAGCTTTAAAAAAGAACCAATTATCTAGGACTACAGGATTATTTTTCCATTTTTTAAAAAATATATCTGAAATTAATTCTCTTTCTGGACAATTAATCCTAGTGAATACATTCAATGCAGCCTTTGAAAGTGTCATTGAATTACAATTTACATTATTAAGTATTGTACTTTTAATTTCTTCATTTTTACTATGTAAAAGTAATTTCCATATTGTTTCAATTAGTTTTCTTTCATCTCTACCTTCAGGCCATATTTTAGTAATATTTTTATCAATTTCATTTAGCTTATTTAAAAGTACATCTTGTAATTCAGTACCAAATAAATAATTTAAATCATCAATAGTTTTATATATTTTTAATGGTTCTATTTTTTTTATTTCTGATTCTATTTCATGAAATGTTGGAATACTAAGTATTTCTGATAAAAGAGATAAATTAATAGTTTTATTATTAATAATTATAGATCTTAATGTTAATATTAATTTTTTTTCAATAATTAAAGCTGGTTTTTCATTTATTCTTTTACAAATTATTTCTATGTATATACCTTTTATAGTGTCATAAATAGTGAAATAATCAGTTTCATGTTCCAGTATTAATAATTTCTCATCAAAGGTGGTATCTGTTTCCCATTCAACTGGCGCTGAGAACTCTCTAAAATATGTGATTATTGGGTTAAGAAAATTTGTCTGTATATTTTCTAAAACAAATTCTTCTTTTTTTTCTTTTAATATGAACATCTTATTTATTTTTTTATTACTGCCTAAAAATATTGCTGTTTTAATTGGAATAATTAGTGGTAGGTCATTATAAAGTGATTTTTTATTTGGATTTTCTTGAGAGACTTTTATTTTAAGGATTTTTTTCTCTTTATCCCATTCTCTTTTAAACTTAAGTAAGGGTGTACCATTTTGTTTGTACCATATTTTAAATTTCTCAATATTTATTTCTTTATTATTCTCTAAAATTTTTTCAACAAATTGATCAATAGTTGCTGCTTTCCCATCATATTCAGAAATAAAGTTTGTAAAACCAATATTAAAGTTTTTTTCGTTTATTAATGTTTTAAGCATTCTTATTATTTCGGCGCCTTTTTCGTAAATAGTTGTGGTGTAAAAATTATCTATCTCTAAATAAGTTTCTGGTAATACAGCATGTGATGTTGGGCCAGAATCTTCTCTAAATTGTGATTTCCTGAGGTATTTTGCATCCTCAAGTCTCTTTATTGAACGATCATGAAGATCTGCTGTAAATTCTTGATCTCTAAATACTGTTAAACCCTCTTTTAATGACAATTGAAACCAATCTCTACAGGTAATTCTATTACCCGTCCAATTATGAAAGTATTCATGAGCTATAACACCTTCTATTCGCTCTAATTCTTCGTCAGTAGAAGTCTCCGCATTTGCAAGTATTAATTTAGAGTTGAATATATTGAGGCTTTTGTTTTCCATTGCGCCCATATTAAAATGCCTGATTGCGACAATATTAAATAATGATAAATCGTATTCAAGATTATATTTTTCTTCATCCCATTTCATTGATTTCCTCAATGAATCGATTGAATGCTGAACGTATTTTTCATCACCTTTTTCTACATATATATTTATTTCTACTTTTTTTTTAGATTTAGTAATGAAGTAATCTCTGATGCAATTTAATTTCCCTGCTACTAGAGCAAAGAGATATGAGGGTTTGGGATATGGATCTTCCCATATTACCTCATGTCTTTTGTCTTTAAGATCATTAGTTTTAATTAAATTACCATTTGAGAGTAATACTGGATAATCTTCCTTATTTGCCTCAATCCTCACTCTATATTTGCTCAAAATATCTGGCCTATCTGAATGGTAACTTATTCTTCTAAAACCTTCTGCCTCGCATTGTGTTGTAATAATTCCATTGCTTTCATACATTCCTAAAAGTGAAACATTCTCCTTAGGTTTGATTATCCCAACAATTTTGAGGGTAAATGTATTTTTAGTAATTTTTTTAATTTCTAATTTGTTTTTATGTATGGAATAGTACTTTTCTTCTAAAAGACATTTATCTAAATATATTTTTTCAAGAAATATGTCTATGCCATTAAGAATTAGAGTATTAGAATTAATATTTTTTTTAATTAGTTTTAATTCTGTTTGTACAATTACTTTTTGCTCTTCAATTATAAAATTCAAGAAAATATCAGGTATTTCATAATCAAATAATCTGTAGTCATTTAGTTTTATATACTCTTTATTGTTATTAATAGCGGAGGAGTTAAGCATATTTATTTTAAAATTTATTTTTCAGATTAATTTTTCATAGAATAGCAATTTTATAAATCATAAAAATATATACTAGGTTTCCTTTATTTGGCATAGATGTTCTTTAATTCTTCCAGATGGAAGTAATTCATATAAAGTTGGATTTTTGGCATTTACCGATCCGTCTTTATTAAATGAATATCTCCAATCCCATTTTTTGTCAGTAAATGATATGTAATCTCTTCTAAGAGAGAAAGGTAACATAAGCTTTTTATCATTCCATTCAAGATTAATAAATGCTCCTGGTTCTATTTCTGTGAATTTTTTAACTTTCGAGAAATCACCATTAATATTATTTCTAATCACTAAATCTAGCTTTATGTTTTCACAAAAATAGCTTGTATTTAAAACTAAGAGACAAATTGTTGAAAAAAATATCGTATGAATTTTAGTTTCTCCTAGATTATTATTATTAATTATATTATTTGATTAACTTCTATACAAAGAGATGACTTAAAAATTATTTTTAAATTTTCACAGAATCCATAATCTTTAAATTTACTAGCTTACAATTTATCTCGTCCTTGTATTCCTGAATTGATATAAATTTGTTTAATATTCCTGTATATTTTGCTTCTCCTCCAACCGTACTTGAGAGTATATATTGTGGATTAAAAGTATTTATTAATTTTTGAATTACATCGGCACCTTTTACAAAAGATCCAACAAAAGGTAATTTAAGGTTGATTATAGGAGTTATAACGGCATCTATTTCTTGGGATTTTATGTTCTCATCAAGATATCCATGAGGCTCAATATAGAAGCCTTTTCCATTAATATCTTTTACTACATATCCATTTTCTAATTGTGGTACTGGAGCACCAGCAGTTGCTTCTATTACTAATCCGTGTTGATTTGCCTTTTCTGAAGGTTTAAGAACTTGAATCGAAGTAAAATTAAGTTTTTCAAGAATGCGTTTAGCACTATTTGGACAAATAATATCAATATTTTTCTTGAATTTCATTAATGTCGGAATATGGCAATGGTCAGGTAAACCTTGAGTAAGCAGAATTATATTTATCTCTTCCTCAATTATAATTTCCTTATCTAAAGCACCTTTGAAAAACCATTCTCCGGGTGGAAATACTAAATCCCCATTTAACCATGGATCTATTAATAAATTGGTTTTTTCAAATTTGATTAACCATCCATTAGAACCAAGATATTTAGCTTCAAAAGTCATTATTAGAGTTATATTTCTTTGAATATAAATTAAATTTATGAATATTGAGAATATAAAATTATTTTTTTTCTAAAAGTATTGACTAACTTTTTGAATCTAATAAATAAAATTTTATTTTTGATATAAAATTTAAAAATCTTTCGCTTCATTCAAAAGTTGAAAGGATTTCTTTTTTAGATTAAATATAAGTACTTGAGTTTCTTTAAAATTACTTTTTTTTGTATCCTCTCTTAATGATTTAATAGGAATTAATGCTAAACCTCCAGTTCCAGAAAATATAATGGGCATGGTGACATTTTTATTACCATTCATTTTCTGTAAATCTATAGCTTGAGCAACTATTTTTTTAGATTTTTCAAATCCATAATGTTCTATCAATTCAGACCATAAGAAATTTACTGATTCATATTTTGATAACTCTATTTGTATACTTTTCATAATTAAACGATGAATATTTAAAAAAATTCTGAAAAACAATTAGTCTTTTAATCTCTATTTTTAAAGCCATCCATTACTAATTGCAACATATCGATAACGTCTCCATCACTTAAATTTAGGTCTTTCTTTAAATCATTGCAGGTTAAATTCATTTCAAGAGCTGCCTCTGCCATATGATTTATTTTCTCATCTTTACCGCCTAATGAAATAAATGGATTGAAGTTTTCTATCATTATTGTATTGATACTATTTCTATGTTCTAGCTAATAAATTCTAAATTATCCTTTATTAATTCATAAGCTTATAAATATGTCACTTATTGGATTGTAGAGAATTAGTTTCAAATCAAAGAAGTTGAAACACCTTTTGATACTAATGCAAATCTCCTTGCTCTTATAAGGAATGGAAAAAGTAATTTTGTTCTTTTATTTGATTTGAAAATGATTGATAAAAGCTTTAAAAGTCTTCCAGAGGGATTATTAATTTGATTACATATGGTATTAATTGCTTCAGCTCCATGAAATATATCATCACCACTCAGAAGAATAGCTCCTTTATCGATGTCATAACCTTTTTTCAAAAGTGAATTAATAATTTTATGATTCTTTCGCCCATCTAGGATAGAAATGTTTTTTATTTTGCTTTTGAGTTCTAAGAGTTCTGCAAAATGATTACAAAATGGACATTCTCCATCATATATAAATGTTAAAGCCGTATTCATAATCGCCTCGTATAGTTCTTTATCGTATAAGAAAAAAAGGTGACTTGTTGTAGGAAAAGTCTTAAGGTCAAATATTTTTTATTTTATTCTTCGACAGAAATACATTAATTACAAAGAAATGTCTCAATTTGGGTATATTAACCTCAATTATTCTGTATGCTAACTCCGAGATAAATGTATTTAAAATTCATGAATTTATTAGCTTCGTTCGCCATTGGCGGTTTTAATCCTTGGGCTGCAGGTGTTGGGATTGGTTCTTTAGTTCTCTTTGGGCTAGTTGGTTTGGTTGCTGGACCTAATCTTAGCAAATTCGATACTGACGAATAAGCATTTATAAATAAATTTAAAATAAAAAGGCTTTTAATGAGTCTTTTTTTTTTTTTGAAATTTTAACAGTTTTATAAATTTTTTTTTAAAGTAAGTTAATAATTATATTTATAATGTTATTAAATCCTTTTGCTCCTCTAGCTTTTATAAAGATTTCTTCCCTAAAAGCTACTACTTTATTTTTATTAGTTTTACTTATAAAGTCTAATTTACTTAGATTAAAAGGAGGATTGATAGGCGGCCTCTTTGCCCTAATTCTCATTTCAGGGCTACTAGCTTCAACGTCAATTGCTGTAGGATCTCTAATATATGCTTATAGAGTCAAAAATAAAGCAGAAGTCAACAATAGTACAGTTCAAGATGTAGAGCCTGTAAATATATAAAAATTTTTAATCACATCATCTTGTGATTTCTCTAAAAAGGTGTGCCAGGTACAAAATGTAATACTAGAAAGCCAAATCCGGCAGCAAATACAATAGAAACTGCGATTATCAGTAGGCCTGATGCCATGCCACCTTCGTTGAAAGCCATTTGGTGTAGTTATTTTTTATAAATATAATTCATAGTTGGTATTTACGTAATTGTGTAAATTACTCAAATTAACCAAATTTATAATTTATTGTGTAAAGCAATAAAAATATTGAAGATAACGATATTAGAAAACCTAAAATTATTAAAAGTTTTGATTTCTCACCTCCTTTTTTATTTGTAATATTTTCAGATGAAGTTGAGTCTTTATCCTTAACTGAATTAATAAGATTTAAAAAAGGTTTATTCACATTAATAAATTAAAAAAAAAATTAGCTCATTGACTTAAATAAATCTTTATGAAAATCAACAATATTTTGACAACTGATCACAGGTGTAAATTCCATATGAATCCCAAATTTTGCTCTCCAGGGCGCAAAATGTTCAAAAATTTCTTTATCACTATAAGCTTTACATAAACAAACTACTCTACCTTCCCCAGGAGCATGAACTCTAAAAAGCATCTCAAATTTATCTGTTTTATCTGATTTAGCCATTTCTCCATTCTCCCAGGCTTCAACAAATAACTTGTAGGCTTTTACTTGATTATCAATATCTGGAAATTGACAGTCTGCAAGAAATAATTGCATTATTTTTTAAATTACTAGAACTTATTATCGGCTAAAAACAAACTTTTTTCTCTAACTGTTTTAATTTGAACATCATAAAGTATTCCTTTTTTTGACTATATAAAGTGAGATGATAGTATTTCCAAAAATTTACCAATATCTTTTTTATATAAACTATCAGTAATTTTTAGAGAGAACAATTCATTTTCGTTAATCTCTTCTTCTTGCTTATCAAAATTCATATTTGCCTTAAACGTAATATTTTTCATAAAAATAATAATTACTAATTAAAATTTAAGCAATTTATCTGAAAAGGCAAATATCTTTACATATTGTTTTGTTATTTTCAAAAATCACTTCTATCGACAATAATTAATTAAAGAAAATTTTAAACTAAATCAACTTATATGTTAAATGTAAAATTAGGTTTAATAAACTTAGGATTACCGTAACAAAACATGCCAAAACAGGGAGTAGATTAAACCATAATAGAGATGTCGTCATGGATGCATCTATGGGTAAGAAATTACTTTTTCTTTTTATTCTTATTTGAAGCCAAAAAATTGATAAAGGATAAATTATCTTTGCAAAGG
>JAOOLH010000035.1 GCA_028408675.1 Prochlorococcus sp. AH-716-K03
TCTTTTAATATTTCACTTAAGTTTTGATCTTGATTTGATTTTGAAGTATCGGTATTTCTATTCTTCCTTACTTCCTTTTCCATTCTTGCAGCCTCTTCTATAATTGCCTCTTTGAGGGCATCGAATTCTTTTTTGATTTTTTCAGGGGCATCTTGAGCAATATTTGAAGCTTCTTCAATTTTTTCTACGACTATCTCGTTTAATTTTTCAGTTACCTTTTTAATAGCTGCTTTTAAAAGATAATCAGAATTCGTCATAAATGATATGTAAGGACTTTTAGTAAGTCACAATTTTCATATATTCAATAATAGATCAATTAAGAACAAATCAGGCAATTGATTTCCTTTTGAATTTATCTATTATTAGATTCCTATGTAAGTTTGTATCTAAATTCTACTTTTTTCTTTTTTATCTCTTAACTTATATTTATGTAAAAAGGTTAGAAATTTAAATAATATATTTTTCTACCTAAAAACTCATCTAATTACTGATTAAAAGGGGTTTTATTAAATTGGAAATTATTGAGACAGATGTTGCTATCATTGGCGGAGGTCCAGCTGGATGTACCTGTGCATTATATACATCTCGTTCCAACTTAAAGACTGTCATAATAGATAAAAATCCATCTGTTGGCGCTTTAGCAATAACTCATCAAATTGCAAATTATCCAGGAGTTCCTGTTGATATTAGTGGCGAAAAATTGCTTACATTAATGAGAGAACAAGCAGTTCAATACGGGACTGACTATAGAAGAGCTCAAGTTTTTGGTATTGATGTAGCAGAAGATTGGAAGACCGTTTATACACCGGAAGGGACCTTTAAAGCTAAGGCACTCGTACTTGCAAGTGGAGCTATGGGTAGACCTGCTTCTTTTAAAGGAGAAGCAGATTTCTTAGGAAAGGGTGTAAGTTATTGTGCAACCTGTGATGGTGCTTTTTATAAAAATAGAGAAGTTGCAGTTGTTGGGGTCAATAAAGAGGCAATTGAGGAAGCTACTGTTCTGACTAAATTTGCTTCAACTGTACATTGGATTACATCGAGTGATCCAAAGCCAGATAATCAGGAAGCTATGGAATTAATGGATAGCTCTAATATTAAACATTGGAGTAGAACTAGATTATTAGAAATTATAGGAAATGATATGGGAGTAAATGGGGTTGTTGTGAAGAATAAACAAGAAGAAGGACCTATTAATCTTGATTTAGATGGAGTATTTGTATATATGAGTGGTTCAAAGCCAATTACTGATTTTTTAGGAGATCAAATTGCTTTAAAAGAGGATGGTGGAGTAATTGTTGATGATTTTATGTCTACAAATTCTGATGGTGTCTGGGCTATTGGTGATATAAGAAATACACCTTTCAAGCAAGCTGTTGTGGCCGCATCAGATGGATGTATAGCAGCCATGTCTATAGACCGCTATTTGAATAGTAGAAAAAATATAAGAGTAGATTGGATACACTCTTGAAGAGTTTATAAAGTAAACAATTTATAAAGGCGTTGCTTCTGAGATGTAAGCTACTCCACCGTAATAACTAAGATCAGATTTAATATTGTCACTCATTTGATCAATTAATTCTTGCTCACAGAAAACTATTACATGAGCATTTGAGCCTAACCCAGTAAATTCCATATCTTCAGTAACAACTCTTTCTGGACCTCTTCCAGTTGCATGTTTCATAACTGTATATCCTGGGACATTAGCTTTCTCTAATGTATTGATAATTGCATCAAGCTCTCTTTCACTAAAAATTAAATCTAATCTTTTCATTTTTACAAAGGGGTAAGTGGGATAATTTTATTTACTAAACTCATATAAATTGGAATGCCTAAAACTATGTTGAACGGAAAAGTTAAACCTAATGTAGTAGAAATATAGTAACTAGAACGTGCTTCTGGTACCGTCATCCTCATTGCTGCCGGCACTGCTAGATAAGACGCACTTGCACATAAAACCACAAATAAAAGTGCGTTTCCAGGTCCTAGAGATAAAAATCTTGCAACGAAAACACCTATTAGAGAATTAAATAATGGCATGATGATTGCAAATCCAATTAAATATGCACCTGCATTCTTCAATCTTGGTAACCTTTGAGCCGCAACTATTCCCATGTCTAAAAGGAAAAAACATTCTGCTCCATAAAATAATTGTCCAGTAAAAGGTTCCATTTTTGAAATGGCTGAGGGATTACTGAAAGCGGTAAGAAAACCAATAATTAAACTAGATAGTAATAAATAAACTGATCCATTTAAAAGAGATTCATGCAATATTGAGCTAAGATGCATTTTTCTTGAGTTCGGTCTATTTTTGGGGGCTCCGAATTTTACTAACAATAAACCTACGATGATTGCTGGAGATTCCATTAAAGCTAAAGCTCCGACCATGAATCCATCGAAATCTATACTTTGACTCTCTAAGAAACTTTCTGCTGAGATAAAAGTCACAGCACTAATAGATCCATATGCAGCGGCAATAGCTGCCGAGTTAAAAACATCAAACTTATATCTTAAGATAAAGAATCCAATCAGTGGAATTATTAACGACATCAGTATTGCTGCACCTAATGTTGGTAAAACCTGATCACTAAAACCACTTTTCTGTATTTCAATTCCTCCCTTAAAACCAATTGCCAAAAGTAAGTATAAAGAAAAAAGTTTAGGTAAAGGAGCAGGTATTTCTAAGTCGGATTTAAAAAATATAGAAATTGCTCCAATTAAAAAAAATAGTACAGGTGGAGCTAATACATTTTGTAGTATTGGATTTATTTCCATAAATTATTAAGTTAATTCATTTAAAGCAGCTTCTAAAGCTTCTTTCCTTGTCTCAATGATGCCTTCAACTCCAAACTTAGATAATCTTTCTTTAACTTTTTCGTTTGCTCCAGCTACAAATGCTTTTCTAGAATTATTTTTAGCTTCTTGCATCATATCTTCAATTGCAAGTGTTGCTGTAACTCCAAGTCTAGGTACATCAGTAATATCTAAAATTAAAATTTTATAGTTTCTTACTAACATCATTCTTTCGGAAATGCCTTTAGCTGCACCAAAACTTAGTGGCCCTTTTAGTCTAAATAACATTACTTCTCCTGAACATCTATCAAGGAGAGCTTTCTCATCAGCTGGTAAAAGGTTTTTACTTTCTTGATCATTATTAGACAAAGGATTGTCTTGATCCATCCCTTCTAATTGAGTTTCAGTAATTGAATCAATAGTTAGCATATTTGCAATAAATACTCCTACTAATACTGCCCAAATTAAATCCCAAAAAACTGTCATTAATAAGACGCCATACATAACTACCGCTGTTTTAAGTGATAATTTGTGAGCTCTTCTCAAGAATCCCCAGTCAATAATATCCAAGCCTACTTTGATAAGAATACCTGCTAAAAGAGCAGTTGGTATTTGCTCGGCTAATGGCCCTGCACCAACTAAAACTATTAATAACACAATGGAGTGAACCATTCCTGAGATAGGTGTAGACCCCCCAGATTTAACATTTATAACAGTTCGCATTGTCGCTCCAGCACCAGGTAACCCTGAAAATAGTCCCGCTATGGCATTTCCTATTCCCTGTCCAATTAATTCTCTATCAGAATTATGCTTTGTTTGCGAAATATTATCTGCTACTAAAGATGTAAGTAAAGAGTCAATAGCTCCAAGCACTGCAAGTACTAGACCTGCTTTAAAAATAATAGGAAAGTATTGATTAAAACTTGGGAAATTTAAAGATGGAACTCCTCTTGGAATCTCACCAATTCTATCTATTGCACCATCACCAAAGATTAAAATTGATAATGGGGTTACTATTAATAATGCCAAAAGTGGTGAGGGTACCCATTGACTGATTTTTCTAGGGGTTAGAAAGACTATTCCTAAAGTCATTATGGCCACTCCAATAGCTGCCCCATTAGGTTGAAAATTTGAAAAAACTGTTGATAAAGACTCGACCACACCTCCTCGAGTACTGATTCCTAATAGTGGACCAATTTGAAGTGCAATTATAATTACGCCTATCCCAGACATGAAACCTGAGACAACAGAATATGGGACAAGAGTTATATATTTACCAAGCTTTAAAATTCCAAACAAAATTTGTAATAAGCCACCAATTACAACTGCTGCCATTACCAGAGGTAAAATTTGTCCTGCCGAAAGATCTCGAGGTACTCCAACTGCGGCTAAACCCGCGACAACTCCTGCTACTGTCACACTCATTGGACCAGTTGGACCGCTAACTTGTGCGGGTGTGCCCCCAAATAAAGCTGCTAAAAAACCAACAACAACCGCTCCATATAAACCGTAAATCGCACCTCCAGGTCCTAATGCTGCGTTCCCAAAAGCAAGTGCAAGAGGTAATGCTACTACTGCAGCTGTTATCCCTCCTAAAATATCACCTCTAATATTTTTAAGATTAAATCCATTAATTATTTCCAAAGATAATCTCCTTAAATAAATACATTAACTAGAAGATATTATCTCTTTATGTCCAAAATTTGTTAAAAAATTAAATTTGTGCAAAATATATCAACAACTTTGTAAAATAAATCTTGAGTAAATTAGGTTAATTTTCCTGAACAAAAAAGGGTTCTGAGTATTTTTTATGGAAGTTAAGAGACTATCGTATTAGTTAAATAATTATTTTTATAACTTCAAAATTTCAAATGAATTTGATCATTCGCCCAAGAAGATTGAGAAGGACAGAAGCAATAAGAGAGATGGTAAAAGAAACCCATCTGCATCCTGAAGATTTTATTTATCCATTATTTGTTCATGAAAAAGATTTTCAAGAAGAAATATCTGCAATGCCAGGTACTTATAGATGGGATATGAATGGCTTGTTAAAGGAAGTTTCCAGAGCTTGGGATTTAGGGATTAGATGTATTGTACTTTTTCCAAAAATTGACGATAGCTTAAAAACAGAGGATGGATCAGAATGTTTCAACGAAGCTGGTTTAATACCTAAAGCTATTCGAATGTTAAAAAAAGAGATACCTGAGATGGCAATAATGACTGATGTTGCATTAGATCCTTATTCATGCGACGGACACGATGGCTTGGTTGATGAAAATGGAAAAATATTGAACGATGAAACTATTGAGATTCTCAAAAAACAGGCTATAACCCAGGCAAGAGCGGGGGCAGATTTTATTGGCCCAAGTGACATGATGGATGGGAGAGTTGGTGCTATTAGGACTGCTTTAGATATTGAGGGATTCAGTGATGTGGGAATAATTAGCTATACTGCAAAATTTGCATCTGCCTATTACGGACCTTTTAGAACAGCTTTAGATTCTGCGCCGAAGGAGAATAACAGAAAAATAATTCCAGATAATAAATCAACATATCAAATGGATCCTGCCAATTCAAAGGAGGCTTTAATTGAATTGGCATTAGATCAATATGAGGGAGCAGATATTTTAATGGTTAAACCTGGTCTTTCTTATTTAGATATAGTTTATCGATTAAGTAATTTTTCAAATAAACCAATAGCCGCTTATAACGTTAGTGGAGAATATTCGATGGTCAAAGCTGCTGCTATGAAAAATTGGATTAATGAAAAGGACATTGTTTTAGAAACATTGCTTAGTTTCAAAAGAGCTGGGGCTAAATTAATACTCACTTATCATGCTTGTGATGCATCAAAATGGTTGCATGAAAAGTAAAAAACTCATTAAAGTTAAAAATTTTGTTTATTCTTAAATAAATATTATTCATTGTTTTGCTTTTACAAGGTTCAAAAGGTGTTCAAAGAATTGGACATATTGCACTTAGAGTAGAAAATCTCGATAGAGCTAAGTCTTTTTATATAAATTTAGGTATGCAATTAATTTGGGATGATAAAGATTGGTGCTATCTGGAGGCTGGCCAAGGAAAGGATGGACTTGCTTTATTAGGGCCTAGTTATAAAGCGGCAGGCCCACATTTTGCGTTTCATTTTGAAGAAAAAAAGGAAGTAGAAAATATTTATTCTGATTTAAAAAATTCTGGAGTCAAAGTTGCACCTATTCATGAACATCGTGATGGAACAGCTTCTTTTTATTTGCAAGACACCGAAGGTAACTGGCTAGAAATGCTTTATGTTCCTGAGGGAGGGATTAAATCAAATATTTGATTAATTTTTTTAAATGAAAGAGAAGAGCAATTATAAAAATTTATTTTTAGATAGATCACTTTCAGAAGAATCTATAGGTCTTTTGGAATGGGATACTTTGAAAACTCAGCTTTCTTCTTTTGCGTCTACAAATATGGGGAAGAATGCAATATTAGAGTTTGAAATTCCAACTGAATATGAAATTTCTAAGAGATTATTGCAAGAAACAATCGAAATAAATGAGTTAGAAAAGAATATAGATAAATCGATAAGTTTTTCTGGTGTTTTTGATATTACCAAAAATATTGAGATTTGTTCCAAAGGAGGCGTAATAACTTCTTATGATTTATTAGAAATAGCAGAAACAATTACTTCTGCAAAAGATTTAAAAAAAGTACTTTTAAATTTTGAGGAAAGGCCTTTCATCTCATCTTTTGTAAATCGTTTAATTGATCATAATCAAATTGAGAGAATTCTAAAAATTGGTATTGAATCCAATGGTAGAGTTTCTGATCGGGCTAGTAAGAAATTAGCAAACCTTAGGCAAGAATTATTATCTAAGAAGTCGGAAAGGAGGATATTAGTAGATAAATTTATTCAAAAAAATATGAATTATATTCAAGATACTACGATTGGAGATAGATATGGGAGGCCTGTTTTAGCTATAAAAATACAATTTGCAGAGAAATTTAAAGGTATAATTCATGATTCTTCTGCATCTGGAAATACCATATATTTGGAGCCAGAATCTATAGTACTAAAGGGCAATAAAATTGCTTCTATAGAGGCTAAGGTTGCAGGAGAAGAATTTAAATTATTAAAAGAATGGTCACAAATTATTCGTGATAATGACAAAAGTCTTATTGACATGTCTGATATTTTATTGAGAATTGAGCAAGCCTTAACTCGTTCAAGATATTCAAATTGGATTGAGGGAAATGCACCTATTATTGAAAATAATCCAATAGTTACCTTGATGGGTTTTTCTCATCCTCTTTTGATTTGGGAAAATAAAAAAAAAGGAGCTCCCCAACCCGTCGCTATAGACTTTCCCATAAATAGAGACACCAAAGTGGTAGCTATCACTGGTCCGAATACTGGAGGTAAAACTGTTGCTTTAAAAGGTTTTGGGATAGCATTATTGATGGCCAGGTCTGGATTATTTATTCCCTCAATAAAAAAACCAATAATCCCTTTTTGTCCAAATATATTTGTTGATATTGGCGATGATCAATCATTAGAGGGGAATTTATCTACTTTCAGTGGACATATTGTACGTATTAGAAATATTTTAGAATCTCTTAATAACAAAAAGGGGTTATCAGTTGTTTTATTAGATGAAATAGGATCTGGTACAGATCCTTCTGAAGGGACTGCTCTTGCAATCGCGTTACTGAAAGAATTTGCCACCATGTCTGATATCACACTAGCCACAACCCATTATGGCGATATTAAAGCTTTAAAATATAGTGATGATAGATTTGAAAATGTTTCAGTTGCTTTTGATGAAGAATCACTTAAGCCAAAGTACACTCTGAATTGGGGTATACCTGGAAGAAGTAATGCTTTATCAATTTCAAAGAGAATTGGGATTGATGACAAAATACTCAAAGATGCTGCTAATTATTTAAAACCAAAAGAAGTTGAAAATATAAATAATATTATTAAAGGATTAGAAGAGGAAAGGATAAAGCAACAAAATTCGGCAGAACAGGCAGCCGAACTTATAGCTAGAACAGAAATATTACATGATGAAATAAAGAATAATTATGAATTTCAAAAAATTAATGCTGAAAAATTCCAGGAAAGTGAAAGACAAAAATTATCAAAACATATTAAAGAAGCTAAAAAAGAGGTTATCAACTTGATTAAGAAATTAAAAGACCAAAATGCAACTGGAGAGGATTCAAGATTAATTGGAATTAGGTTAAAAGAAATTGAGACGGAACATCTAACTCAAACAAATATTAATAAGACAATATCTTGGATTCCCAAAATAGGAGATTTTATAAAAATTAAAAGTTTAAATAGTACTGGTCAAATAATAGATTTAGATGATAAAGCCGAATCTTTTGAGGTTAAATGTGGATCATTTAGAAGTACATTATCAATAAATGATTTTGAAGGTCTTCATGGGGAAAAACCCAATTTTAAAAACTCTGAAATTCAAATTAATTCAGTAAGAGAAGATTTTTCTTTTTCTAAAATAAGAACAAGTAAAAATACTCTAGATGTTAGGGGTATGAGAGTTCATGAAGCAGAAATAATAATTGAAGAAAAAATTAGAAAGTTTCATGGACCACTTTGGATAGTTCATGGTATTGGAACAGGAAAATTAAAAAAAGGATTGCGTTTGTGGTTATCAAGTTTGAATTATATTGATAAAGTTGAAGATGCAGCAAATAATGAGGGAGGAGCTGGTTGCAGTATCGCTTGGATAAAATAAAATCTGTATGAATCTAAAAAAAAATTATCCACAAATTTTTAAGTGCAATTTATTGATCAAGCTAGCATTATCCTCAAAGCCGGTAAAGGCGGAAACGGAATAGTTTCATTTAGGAGAGAAAAATTTGTTCCTGCAGGTGGTCCTTCTGGAGGTAATGGAGGGAAGGGTGGTTCAATAATCCTTGTAGCTGATACTAATCTACAAACACTTTTGGATTTTAAATTTAATAGGGAAATATTTGCTAAAGATGGTTTTAAAGGAGGTCCAAACAAAAGATCTGGTGCTTCAGGGGAAAATACAATCCTAAAAGTTCCCTGTGGCACTGAAGTTAAAGATATTAATACTGGTATTATTTTGGGAGATTTAACTGAGGATAATCAAAGTTTAACTATTGCTCATGGTGGTAGAGGTGGCCATGGTAACGCTTATTACTTAAGTAATCAAAATAGGGCTCCTGAGTCCTTTACTGAGGGAAAAGAAGGAGAAAGATGGGAAGTTCAATTAGAATTAAAACTTCTAGCTGAAGTAGGCATTATTGGTCTTCCTAATGCAGGGAAAAGTACTTTAATTTCTGTCTTATCATCAGCGCGTCCTAAAATTGCAAATTATCCTTTTACAACTTTAATTCCTAATTTAGGTGTAGTAAGGAAGGCTGATGGAAATGGATGCCTTTTTGCGGATATTCCTGGTCTAATATCTGGAGCCGCTGAAGGAGTTGGTTTGGGACATGATTTTTTAAGACATATTCAAAGAACTAAAATACTTATTCATTTGATTGATTCAATTGCAGAGAGTCCTGTTCATGATTTCGAGGTAATTGAGAACGAACTAAAACGATATGGAAATGGGCTTTTGAATAAAGAAAGAATTGTTGTACTTAATAAGATGGAACTTGTAGATGAAAATTATTTGAAAACAATTACAAAAAAGTTAGAAAATGTATCTAAGAAAAAAGTTTTAGTTATTTCTTCATCTTTATGTAAAGGCTTATCTTCACTACTTTCTGAGGTCTGGAATCGGATTTAATTTTTGGAGATATTATTTTTTTTAATAAAAATACTTGATTTAATTAAGGAAATTAGCCATAAATTATATATTGCCTTTAATAAACTTATGAATTTTTATAGTTGCTTTGATCAACAAGGACAAATAATAGCCAGGTGTCAGACTATTCAAGATATTGAAGTTTTAAAGAAAATGGGAAGACCAATAGTAGAAGTAAAAGAAATGAAGAATGAAGAATCTGTGGTCTGTTCACTAACTGGAAGTCCATCTGATTTCAATATGGATTATTAATAAAAAAAATAAAAATTCAATAAAAAAAGGGCTTTTCGAGCCCTTTTTTTTTGCATCTTAAAAATTAATTATTAATCATCATAAACTAAACATTCTGGTTCATCTGGATTGGCATCGCAGAATAACTCTAATGCATTCGGATCATGTTTATCTTCAGGATGGTGATCCTTATATTCTTCGAGATCTTTTAATTCTTCAGTTAAATGTCTGACCTTCGGAAGATTA
>JAOOLH010000036.1 GCA_028408675.1 Prochlorococcus sp. AH-716-K03
AGAAGATTTTATGAATGCTTTAAAAGATATATCTTTAAATTATTATCATTACTCAAATAATGAAGAATTAACAATAAAGGCATTATGTAAAAAAGCAAATTTCGTACCTGAATTAATATTTTATAATCATGGTTGGTTTTTAGATAATCCAAAATTAAAAGAAATAAGATATTCCAATATAAAAAATCATTTTTCAAACAAAAAAATTAAGCATATATTATTTTTAAATAAAGAATATTCAAGAATAGATGAAAAATTAAAAGAAATCAAAAGATATAAATTTGATTTAATTTTCACACATTTACATAACTTTAATTTATTTAATGACGCATCCATACCTGTAGTATTTTTGCCTTTGGCTTGTAGTTATAAAAATATGAGTAATCTTAGAAAAAAAAATTTGAATGATAGAAAATACGATTTGTTTTTTTCTGGAATACTTCAAAATTGGACTTTCAAAAATTTACAATCAGATCTTAGAAAAAAAATTCAGCTTGAATTATTTTATTGTTTATTTGATTTCCCTTTATTAAAAAAACTCAAGTATAAAAACTTAAATATATATTGGAAGCCATTTTATAAAAATAGAATAAAAAATTTTCTTTCAGATTTACTACATGGCAAAAGACTATGCCAAAATGATTACTATGATACTCTTGCTAATTCAAAATGTGTTCTTCACACAGAATCCCCCATAGGGATTATAAGTACAAGATTATTTGAAGCTTTAGGTTCTGGAGCAATAGGACTTTTCTCAATAAGCTCTAATGCGCATATAATTTTTAGAGAAAATATACATTATCTTCACTTTAATTCAATTCAAGAATTTATAAATATGGTATATATCGTAAAAGAAAGTAAAAGAGACTCAAAATTTCAAAAGATTGCTGATTCTGGAAGAAAGTTTGTTGAGCAAAAACATACATGGAAAAATAGAGTTGCCATTTTCAAAAAACAAGTTGAAATACTATAAGTATCATTAAGATGACTTAAAGCCTTTTTATTAAAAGTTATAATGAATCCAAACAAAGAAAATATTATTTTTTTTTATGATAGTTTTCCAGTTAACTATATAAAAGTATGCTTGCAAAGTTTAAGAAAACATAATCCAACGTGTAATATTTTTTTCTTTTATAAAAATCCTTTAATAAAAATTTTTTATAGAAAATTTAATATCAATTTCATTAAAATAGATCGCGTTAAGTCAAAAAATAAACTACTTTTTTATAAAGTTTATTCTGTCAAAGAGATTGCTAATAAATTAAACCTAAATGACTTTTTATTAGTATGTGATCTAGATATTCTTTTTCAAAATAACCCTTTTTTGATGTTTGATCAATTTCCAGGAAATGATTTTTACTATACTCATTGTTTAATGAGTGGGCCCGAAAGTAAGAGAGAGGAGAAAATATGGAAAAATTGCGTCAATAAAGTTAATGGAGGTGTTTGGGGAATAAATGTTAATAGCATTACTAGAGAACTTATGGCTTTCTGGATAAGATGTGAGGAGGAAAAATATTGGAAAAAATGGGAAGAGTTTTCGACTAGGAAAGAGCATTTAATTGATGGCAAAACAGATTTAAATTGGTTTTTTGACCAAGACTTTCTTAATTGTATTGATCAAAACAATGTTCCCCTATCCAAAGATCTTAAAAAAGTTAATGTAGGTTTTGAATATAATTATTTCACTTCGAACTGGGGGTTTTTTAATATTGATTTAAATATGGGTAACAAAATAGGGAATCCAAATTTTCCTATAATTCATTTTAAAGGAATTTATAAGAAAATTTATAATTTACATAATTCAAGAATTTATAATATGAGAAATATTTCTTTAAAAAAAGATTTGACTTCCCAAAAAAGTAGAGAAATGATGTATCGCAAATTCATGAGTAGAGGGGAAAAAAGATTTGAATTACCTTAAAGCTAAGATTTTCGAGCGGATTATTTTTTTAATCTATTTCAAATTAATTAATTAATAATTTCAAACCATTTACATAATAAAATCTATCTAATCGGTATTATTAAGGATTTCATCAATATCTTTCTCGGTCATATTACAAGTGATAGGCAAACATATATGGTTATATGCGAATTCTTTATCTCCGATGAATTCGAAATTTATATTGTTGTCTCTAAAAATAGAAATAAGTTGATTTTCCCTATCGTATACTGGCGCCGTTTGATATTTAGATTTCTCCAGAAAACATATGAATTTATAATAAGAGGCTTCAATTTCTAAATCATCTGGATATATCCTAGTGAGTAGAAGATTATTATCTAATTTTGAATGATATAAATTTGAAACCTTTTTTTTTGCATTTAAAATTGAAATATAATTTCTAAGGATAGTATTAACAATACAAGCTGCAAATTCATTTAAACGAGCGTTAGGGAATGCTGGGAGTAAATGCCTCGTAGATCCATTTTCATCTTTGGATTTTCCATAATCTCTCATTTTTTCAATTTCAAAAGCTTTACTTTTATTTTTAATTATCGCAAGACCTCCCTCTCCAGCTGGTATTGGTTTAGTTGGATAAAAAGATAAAATTGCCGCATCACCAAATGTTCCTACAAGTTTTTTATTTATTTTTACTAAAGGACTATGAGCACAGTCCTCAATAAGAATTACTCCATTATTTGAACACAACTCTGCAATTAATTCTATATTTGGGTTTGGATAACCCCCTATATGGGTAATTATTAATGCATCTATTCCTTTTTGTATTACATTTTTAACTATTTCTATTGAGGGCATTAAAGAATATGAATGGCTGCCCATAAGGAAAATTTCTTTATTTGAATTAACCCAAGGAAGGCTCGTAGCAAAATATGTATTAGACTGTATAGCAATTCTTTTTACATTTTTGTAAGCATCATGAATAAGCTGTAAAGCGCTTCCTCCACTAGAAGTTGTAATACATCTTCTTTTATATATCTTAGTGAAATGATCTTCAACAATCTTTGATTCCGGTCCAGTTGACCAAAAGTTTGAATTAACTACTCTTGTAATATTTTCAGTAATTTCCTCATTAATATTTGATGGAAAATCTAGTAATTTGAAATCCATAGATCTTAAAGCCCATCCTCGCCATACCAATGTGAATTCCATCTTGGATCTTCATAATTCTTAGATGCTGCAAATCTTAAGTCGCAGGATAATCTTGGGACTCTTAATGTCGACTCAAAAGAGGCGTGAACAGTTAATAAAGAATGAAATAAAATATCGCCAATGTTAATTTCAGGAATTAACCATCTACTTGACTTCTTAAAAGCTAATTGACTTAGGTCACTTGAAATAATTCTATCTACCTTATTTTTTTTAGACTTATCGCTAAATGAAAATTTTTGAGAATTTTCTAAATAAATTAATTGGCCATGATTCTTATCTGCAGGACCAATTGGTATCCAAGCCGTAATAGCTTTAGATGAGTCTGAAGAGACATAATACTCCTGGTCTCTATGTGCTTTTGTAGTAAAAGTACTACAACTAGAAAAACTTCTAACAAGAATTCTTTTTGAGAGCAGCGCCTTTTTAGAACCCAAAAGTATTGATGCAATTTTTTTTAATTGTGAATTATTTACAAAACTTAGAAATTCTTTTGATTTCAAGAAATTTTTAACTGGGTGATTTCCATAGCCGTGTGGATCTTCTGGATCTTTTATTTGATTCCAACAGTTATTTTTAAATTCATATTCATCACTGAATAGATTGTAATAATTATTTCTCAACTTATTAATAGTTTCTATATTGAAGACATCTTTAACTACTATAAATCCATTCAAATTAACTTTATTTGCATATTTTTCAGGATAACTTAGAAGCTCATTCAAATTTACATAATGTTTTTCAGGAGCTTCAAAGGCATTGAATTTTTTCTGAGAGGATATTAATGAAAATTCTTCCACTTTTTAACTAAATAAGATTTGATTGTTCTAATTTGATGTTAAATATTTTTATTCTATCATTTATTCAAGAGATGCTATAATCGCATGAAGAAAAAAACCGTTTTGTTAGAATTCAAAATTATATATGTTAGATAAAAATATTTTATCCAAGTTCTGTAAAATATCTAGAAACTACTATTATCGAAATCCTGTTAATTATGAAAAAATTCTTAACGGAGGAAATGAGATGAGGCATTCTGAGAAGTTAGGGAAATATAAAATTATAGGATTTGCTGATAAACATATGAAAAGGATGATAAATATGTTCTTTTTCAAAAAGAAAATTAAAAAGTATAAAATTATCGATGATATTCAGGTATTCAAATTATCTGATATTGATACAAACTTTAAAGTAAAAAATCAAAAGCTATTTTCAGATAAAAGAATATTTCCATGGATAGCAAAAGCATACTTAATTAAGAAGGTTTTAAGTGAATCAAATTATGAAGATACAATTTTATGGATTGATAGTGATATTAGAGATATTTCAGAAAATGGGATAAATAGTATTTTTAATTTATGCAATAACTCAGAAAAAGGTCTCGTAGGTTTTCACAGTGATTTCTGGCTTGAAAGAACATTTACAAAAGTTGATCTATTAAACTATTTAGATGTAAATAAAAAGCCTTTTTTAGATTCGACTCAGGCTTATGGAAATATTTTCCTTCTTAGAAAAAATGATTTCACAATGAATTTCTTTAGTAAGTTTCTTGAGGTATGCTCCATAAATAATCTGATGGATTATTCTCCATCGAAAGAAAAAGAAAGCAAACATTTTGTAATTCATCAAAATGATCAATCGATTTTGTCATTATTATTTAAAATTAATAATATAAAAACTTTTCCAATACCTTTTAGTGACTTATATAGAACAAATATAATTGCATTACATAGTGGTTATTTTGATAAAAGCATTAATTTACCCATACTTTGGGAACCTGATTGGCACAATCTTACATACGAAGAAATGTGGACAAATTGCAATATAAAGTACAATAAATCCGTTTCTCCAAGAGAATGCCTTTCTGCTTCAACTGATTTTTTTAAATAATTTATAGTGATTATTTTTTTAATTTCATCCAATTTGATTTACTTTAAAAAAAATTAGATTGGAGTTTGATTATATGTATAGTTTTTATAAAAACGTTTTAAACGATTTAATAAAAAGAAAAACAAAAACTAAAAAATCATGAAATTATCAGTATTTGGCGGTACAGGTTTTATAGGCAGTAAATTCTTAAAACTTTATCCTGAAAATTTAAAAATTAATAGGAATAATTTGAGACCTGAATCTGAAAATATTTTATATTTAATTTCAACAGTCGATAACTATAATGTTTTTGAGGATATTACAAAAGATGTAAAAGTTAATTTAGAGCTATTCTGTAAATTCCTTGAAAACTGTAAATCTGAAAAAATCACTATCAACTTTATCAGTTCTTGGTTTGTTTATGGCAAAGTAGACAAATTACCTGTTGACGAAAGTAATTTTTGTAACCCCACAGGTTTTTATTCGATTACTAAAAAATGTGCAGAAGATTTGTTAATTTCATATTGTAATACTTTTAATATTAATTACAGAATCATAAGACTTTGCAATGTTTTAGGGGAAGGCGACAAAGGTACCTCCAAAAAGAAAAATGCTGTTACGTGGATGATTAATCAACTAAAAGAAAATAAACCGATCAATCTATATAATGATGGATTAGTGTATAGAGATTATTTACATGTCGATGACGTTTGCCAAGCAATAAATTTAATTTGCAATAAAGGAAAAATAAATGAGATATATAATGTAAGCTCTGGGAGGCCCACAAAAATTAAAACGATAATTGATTTAGCTCAAAAATATTTGAACTCAACTTCTTCATTGAATTCTGTAAAAGCACCAACTTTTCATACTAATGTTCAAAGTCAAGATTTCTGGATGAAAAATAAAAAATTAGAGGAGCTTGGATTTAAACAAAAATTTAGTATAGAAGAAATAGTAAAAGAACTATGTTTTTGCCATGGATATTAGTAGAATGAAAAGACTTGGTTCTAAACCAAAATTTTCAATCAATAAAATTATTGAAGAATTGTGTCGCTAACTGAAATTACATCGCATAAGAGCCAAATAGCAAATTTTCTGAATTCTCTAGCTGATGATAATGAAGAGATTTTTCCCTATCTTGCCAATAGAAATTGGAAGAAAGGAAAGCAAATTTTTTATTCAGGCCCATATTGGGATAATGAAGAGATAATAGCCGCAATTAATACACTAATAAGTGGGAAATGGCTTTCTGCTGGTGAAAATATTAATAAGTTTGAAATAAATTTTTCAAAAAAATTTGAATTCAAAAGATCTGTAATGGTTAATTCCGGATCTTCAGCAAACCTAGTAATGATTGCTGCGCTAAAGAAATACTTTGGATGGAAGAATTCAGACGAGATTATAGTATGTGCTTGCGGCTTCCCAACTACAGTAAATCCAATCATACAGAATGGACTTAAACCCGTATTTGTAGACATTGATTTTGAAGATTTGAATTGGGATTTAAATAGTCTTTTAGCAAAAATTACAAAAAAAACAGTTGCAGTAATTTCTTCACCAGTTTTAGGTAATCCTTATGATATGGATAAATTTCTTTCAATTGTGAAAGAACATAAACTTGAATATATTGCAGATAATTGTGATTCATTAGGAAGTAAATGGAAAGATGAATTTCTTACCAAAGAGGCAGTTGCCTCATCATGTTCGTTTTATCCTGCTCATCATATTTGTACTATTGAGGGAGGGATGGTCTCATCAAATAATGAGGAAATAATTTCAATTGCAAGAAGTTTTGCTTGGTGGGGAAGAGATTGTTATTGCGTAGGAGTTCAAAATAAATTAAAAAATGGCACCTGTGGCAAAAGATTTGATAAGTGGCTTGATGGATATAGTAAGGTCGTTGATCATAAATATGTATTTGGCGTTCAAGGATACAATCTTAAAACACCAGATTTATTAGGTTCAATTGGATTAGTTCAACTAGAAAAATATGATGAAATTCATAGAATTAGAAGAGAAAATAAGGAATTAATTGGTAAAATTTTTGAAAGAATTCCTGGAACTAGGATAATTAATGAAAAAGAATATGCAGAGACTTCTTGGTTTGGAATACCTATAGTTTGCTCAGAAATTGATTCTAAATTTAATAAAAAGAGTGTGGTTAAATATTTAGAAGATAATGGAGTACAAACTAGAAACTATTTTGCTGGAAACTTATTGATGCATCCTGCTTATAAAGATCTTGATGATCCAATAAATTATCCCAACGCTCTTAAAGTTCTTGATAAAGTATTTTTTGTTGGTTGTTCCCCAGTAATTTCAAAAGAAATGATTAATCATATTGATTTTTTGGTAACAAAATTTCTAAAAGAAAATTAATTCTAGGTAAATTTAATTACTACGAAAGCTATTTTCGGAAAAAGGTATTGCTTCAACATCACCTACCCCGGAATCAATCTCTAGATAATTTTTTTAAATATATCTATAAATTCCGGTACAAGATCAATACCACATAATTTTTATCTTTTGTCTTGAGCACTAATTAATCCAGCATATGGATATCCAGTATCAAGCGCAATATCAAGCAAATCAGAATCTTCTGGTGTGTGCAAAGAAATTAAATTAACTAAATGCTTATCATATTCCATCAGCCCATAAATTTCTTTATGTGATTTGCTCTAAACCTTTTGGCCAACTTTTTTTATAAAGTTTTTGTTATTAATTTGTAAAATGTATCAGATAAATAATCAATTTAATAAAGAAGCAAAAGAGATTCGAACCGAAGATAAGCTGCATGCTATACAGTAGCCAAAAGCCCTACTAACCCAGCCATAATAGCGTTTATGTAGAGACCTTAACATTGCTGATTCCAGGAATAAGTGCAGAATAAAATAATTAACCTCTTTAAAGTAATATAATCATTTGATCAGTTACGAAATAAATCTTCAGAAATATTTAAAATTAATAATTTGTAATTAATATAGTTATTTGTTAATTCATTTAAAAGCTTTAAAAAATTATTTCAATAATTATCTTGTAAAATAATCCTAAAATAATATCTGTAAATGAGAGATTTCAAAAAACCTATTATAAAAGATAATCGCAAATTAAGAGAAGAAATTCCTTCTATTGAAAAACATTTTAAATCAATTGAGAAAGAAGTTATTAAATACCCCAAAGTTGATGGTTTAATTAAAGATCCCAATATAGTAACTTTTAGAAGTTGTCCCATTTGTGAATCAAAAAAACAAAATCAACTTTTTACTAAGCTAGGCTTTATGTTTGTAAGGTGTCCTTGCTGTAATCACCATTTTATTCATAATCCAATTAATGAAGAAGTATTGCTTAATATGTATGAAGTAAAAGAATCTGATAATCTTCAAAGAGTAACCAATAAAACTAATTTTTATAAAGAGTATTGGAAAGAAGTCTATTCAAAATATGTTGAATATTTTCAAACCAAGGGTCTCCATGAAGGTTCCGTTCTTGATATTGGCTCCGGTACTGGTGCTTTTTTAGAATTCCTCAAAAATAACTTTAACTATAAACTCTACGGAACGGAATTCGCAGATGAGGTTATAGAAGATTTAGTGAAAATAGTTGGTAAGAAAGAGAATATTTTTCATAAAGTAAAAATTGAAGATATTAACTTTAATAACAAAAAATTTGATGTCATAACTATGTGGGGAGTTTTGGAACATGTATATAATCCTCTACAAGTATTAGAAAAAATCTCTTCAATTATCTCTTCAAATGGAATAATGCTTGCACTAATACCAAATTTAAATAGTAGGGCATTAAAAATATTGGGTATAACTACTCCTACATTAGATCCTAGAGGCCATATTCATTACTTTACAGATGAAAGTATTAATAAAGCAGCATCATTAACTGGAATGAAAGTTATAGATAAATTTGGTGAACTTCCAGTAATAGATTTAATGCATCAATATTTATCAAAGGATGATAATTTGATTAATCAAATTATTGATAATGAAGAGTGCTATTACTCCATTTATATCCTATCCAAACATTGAAACTTAATATAAAAACTTAAATAATTTATTTACTATAAATTTCTAGCTAATTTAATATTTTTGATTTCAGAAAATAATTAAAAAATCACCAAACACTTCTTCCTCCATCAATTACTATGTTTTGTCCAGTCATATATGAAGATGCTTCAGAACATAAGAATTGTACAGCTCCATGATATTCATCAATTCGCCCCATCCTATCCATTGGGATTAAATTATTTAAACGACTAATAAACTCTTCGTTATGATTATTATTTATACCTCCAGGAGATAAAGCATTACATCTTACTCCCTGCTTAGACCAATATGTAGCAACATATTTGGTTAATCCTACTAAGCCTGATTTAATTACTGAGTAAGTAACAGGTTTTACTTGTTGGGATTCTTCATTAATTCCCTTTTTTTTATAGATTCTCTGATCAGGAGCAATTACAGAAAGGTCTGAAGCAATATTAAGAATAACGCAATTCTTCTCAGATTTTGCCATATCAGGGCCAAATATTTTTATACAATTTAAAGCACCTGTTAAACCAACAGCTATTTGCTTGTCCCATTCTGAAAGATCAAAACTTTCTAGTCTGGAAGAAGAATCTAAGTCAAGATCTTTTTTGACTTTTGGATCTATCGCGGCATTATTAATCAAAATATCAATAAATAGTTTCTTTTCAATAAGAGTCTTCTTAGCATTTTCTATAGAATCAGGGGAAGTTACGTCAGTGTATATTGTTATTATTTTATTTTTTTTATATTTATCTTTTAGAAAATTGAACGAATTTTCAAGGCCTTCATTCGATATGTCAGATAAAACAACAGTCGCGCCACTTTTTAAAAGAGCTTCTGCATGTT
>JAOOLH010000037.1 GCA_028408675.1 Prochlorococcus sp. AH-716-K03
TACTATTGAAGATGACAATATTTCCCGGTAATGATCTTAGAAATGTTGTGATTTATGGAACTGGTGCTGAATCTGTTCAGCTATTTGCATCTTTAAGGCTATCTCAGAAATACAATATTGCTTATTTTGTAGATGATAATCCATTGGTTTTGGAGAGGTTTTTATACGATGTCAAGATTATTTCGTCTACTGAATTAGGAAAAATAGCATCAACAATTGATCAGGTTTTATTAGGAAGTCCATTCGAGAGTTTACAAAAAAGAAAAAAATTTTTAAAACTCTTAGAAAATTATAATTTGCCAGTTATGCAATTTCCCTCAATTGATCAGTTGACAAGTCGAGGAATGTTGAAGAATAATTTAGAACCAATCAACATTGAGGATTTACTTGGGAGGGAAAGTGATCAATCACTTTATAATCTATCAAATAATATCAAATAAAGTTGTATTTGTTACCGGAGCAGGAGGTTCAATAGGTTCAGAATTATGCAAAAAAATAGTTTCTTTGGGACCAAAATTGATAATACTTTTAGAAAATAATGAGGCTAATTTATATAAAATAACTAATGAAATTTTAAAGAATGATAAAGTCTCTGTAAAAACATTCCTAGGTTCCGTTGGAAATAAATTACTTTTAGAGAAAATATTTTATAGATATAAGGTTGATATTGTATTTCATGCGGCTGCATATAAACACGTTCCAATAGTTCAGGATAATCCAATAGAGGGAATTAGAAATAATGTCTTAAATACTAAACTTTTATGTGAAGTGGTATTTGAATTTAAAATAAAAAATATTATTTTGATATCAACTGATAAAGCAGTAAGACCAACTAATATTATGGGAGCCACTAAAAGAGTTGCGGAGCTTATTTTTCAGTCTTTTTCTGAGGAGTCATTTTTATACTCCCAAGAAAATCCAAATAATAATTATTCAAAATTTTCCATGGTTAGGTTTGGTAATGTCCTAGGCTCCTCAGGATCTGTTGTACCTCTTTTTCAAAGCCAAATTGATGAAGGTGGGCCGATAACTCTAACGGATCCTAATGTTGTTAGATATTTCATGACAATACCTGAGGCCGCTCAATTAGTTATTCAAGCTGCTGCAATGTCAGAAGGAGGGGAATTATTCTTATTAGATATGGGAAATCCAATAAAAATAAAATATCTTGCGGAACAAATGATTAGGCTAAATGGGTTGAAATTAAAATCAAATAAATATCCTGATGGTGATATTGCAATCCAGATTTCGGGACTTAGACCTGGAGAAAAACTTTATGAAGAATTATTGATAGATGGGGCCTCAGAAGAGACTTTGCATCCAGGTATCTTTAAGTCAAGAGAATCATTTCTAAAAAAAGATATACTTTGGAAGAAACTTAATCAATTATCTTCGTTAATTGATAAATTAAATGAGAAAGAGTCACTAGAAATAATTGCTGAGCTAGTTCCAGAGTGGGAGTATGAAAGAAATAAAATTAATTAATTAAACCAAGTCTTTGACTTTTATAATTAGCTTTATTTAATACTTTCTTACACCATTCTTGATTATCTATATACCATTTAATAGTGATTTCTAAAGCATTATCGAAATTATATTTTGGTTCCCATCCTAATGCTTCATTAATTTTTTTAAAGTTAATTGCATATCTAGTGTCGTGTCCAGGCCTATCTGGTACATAATTAATTAAGTTTTCTAAACAATGATTTTTAGGTAATATTGAATTAATAATTGAAGAAATATTTTTAATAACTTCAATATTAGTTTTTTCGGATTTACCACCAATGCAATAATCCTCTCCGCTAACACCTTTATCGCTTACTAATAACAAAGCATTTACATGATCCTCAACATAAAGCCAATCTCTAATTTGTAAGCCATTACCGTAGATCGGAATTTTATTACCATTTATTATTTTTTGAATAGTTAAGGGGATTAATTTTTCAGGGAATTGCCATGGACCAAAGTTATTACTGCAATTTGTAATTATGAATGGGAGATTATAAGTATGCCTCCACGCCCTTACTAAATGATCACTACATGCTTTACTGGCTGAATAAGGTGATCTTGGATCGTAAGCAGTTAATTCGTTGAATTCTCCAACTTTACCTAATGATCCAAAAACTTCGTCTGTACTTATATGCAAAAGTTTTAGATTATGGCTTTTATTTTTATTAAAGTAATTTCTGAAAACTTCAATTAAATTATATGTGCCAATAATATTACTATTTAAAAATTGAAGAGGGTTATCTATAGATCTATCTACATGACTTTCTGCTGCTAAATGTAATACTAAATCAGGATTTATTTGATGAAATACTGAATTTAGCAATGAAAAATCAACAAGATCTACTTTAAAATAACTATATCTTTCCTTATATTTTGTATCAGAGTTTAGAATTTCATGAATGCTTTGATCATCACTAACGCTTCCAAATTTATCTAAATTAAAAATCTTTGCATCTGTAGACCTTAGTAGTTTTCTTATTACTGCACTTCCAATAAAACCATACCCACCTGTTACTAAAATCCTTTTAAAATTATTCATTTTGTTTTTAATTTGTTTAAAAATTTATCATCTAGAGAATCTAACAAAATATCTAATGATTTTCTCCAATGTGTGGGCGTAAATTGCAATAAATTGTATGTTTCTTGAGAATTTAATAAAGAAAAATTAGGCCTTTTTGCAGGTAAATTAAAATAGTCAGAATCAACGGGATCTATTTTAGGCTCGTTTAGTATTAATTCTTTTTCAGCTGCTAATTCAAAAATACTTCTAGCTACATCATACCAAGTGCAAATACCTGAATCAGAAAAATGAAGAATATTTGGAATCTTTACTGATTCTTCTTTTAACTTTATAATTTCCCAACATACTTTTGCTAAGTTATCTAATGAAGTTATGCAGCCAATTTGATCATTAACAACTTTTATTGTTTGTTTTTCTGAAATCAGTTTAAACATTGTTAAAAAAAAGTTTTTCCCAATATTACCTATCACCCAACTGGTTCTTATTATAAAAATGTTTTCAAAATCATATTCCTTGTTTGTTAAATATCTTTCTGCTCGTGCTTTGCTTTCTCCATATGCATTAATAGGGTTAATAGGGTGATCTATTTCATATGCTTTGTTACTTTCCCCATTAAAAACGAAATCTGTACTAATTTGAATAAACTTTCCATTAATTTCTTTTAAATATTTTGCTAGGTGATATGGTCCTCTTGCATTTACAGCATTGGCTATTTCCTTTTGAGACTCTGCCATATCTACAGAAGTATAAGCTCCGCAATTAATTACCCAGTCTGGATTATATTTTTTAATTAATTCTTTGCACGAGAGTTCATTACTTAAATCTAATTCTTTTTTGGATAAGGGAATAAGGGTTATTTGTTTATTAATGATTTCAGTTGGTTTTTTTTTAATTAATGTTTTCCCTAGTTGTCCTTCTGATCCTGTTATTAATACTTTCATTAAAAGTATTCCCTTTTGGATAAATCATTCATTTTCTTTCCAGCAGAATCTTTTTTAGATAAAATTGGATTTAATTCTTTTAGAGGCCAATTAATGGATAATTCTGAATCATTCCAAAAAATAGTTCTTTCAGATTCTTTTTCCCAATAATTATCAACTTTATAAATAACATGAGCATCTTCACTTAATGTATAAAAACCATGAGCGAAACCCTTGCCTAACCAAATTTGTTTATGGTTTTCTCCACTAAGTTCAATCCCTCCCCAATGCATAAATGTTGGGCTTTTAATCCGTAAATCTATAACAACATCATAAATTTTTCCAAAAAGACATTCAACCAGTTTACCTTGTGCAAATGGATTTATTTGAAAATGCATACCTCTTAAGACATTTTTTTTAGAAAAAGAATGATTCTCTTGACAAAAATTTATATTATGAAGCTCTAAATTAAGTATCTCTTTATTCCAGCTCTCATAGAAATAGCCTCTATTATCCTCAAAAATACTTGGGACAAAAATTCTTACATCGTCAAAAAATATATTTTTATTAGATAATAATTTAAATGATTTCATACTTAATTTAAGTTGTTAAAACTAAATTATTTAAATATTTGCCATAACCACTTTTAGAGTGTTGATAGGCAATTTGTTCTACTTGATCAGAACTTATCCAACCTTTTCTCCATGATACCTCTTCGGGACATCCAACTTTTATACCTTGCCTTTTCTCTAATGTATGGATAAATGCAGATGCTTCATATAGAGAATCAAAAGTTCCAGTATCAAGCCATGCCATACCTTGATTCATTAACTCTACCTCTAAAAGACCTTTAGATAGATACATTTGATTTATACTTGTTATCTCTAATTCACCTCTGTCAGATGGCTTAACATTTTTAGCGATTTCTACAACATCACTATCATAGAAATATAGACCAGTTACTGCATATTTACTTTTAGGTTCTTTTGGCTTTTCTTCTATACTGATTACTTTTTTATTATTAAATTCGACCACGCCGTATCTCTCTGGATCTCTAACCTGATAAGCAAATATTGAACCACCTTCTTTTTTCATCATTGCTTTTTCCAGTTGATTATTGTTATCAAATCCGTAAAATAAATTATCTCCTAGAATTAGACAAGTGGAATCATTTTTAATGAAATCAGATCCTATGATAAAAGATTGTGCTAGTCCATCAGGATTTTTCTGTATTTTAAATTGAATATCAATACCCCATTGATTGCCATTACCTAACAATCTTTTAAATGTATCTTGATCAAAATCATTAGTTATAATAAGAATCTCTCTAATACCAGCTTGCATTAAAGTGCAAATCGGATAATAAATCATAGGTTTATCATATACTGGTAGCAATTGCTTGCTAACACCTTTTGTTATTGGGAAAAGCCTAGAACCTTTACCCCCAGCAAGTATTATTCCTTTTCGTTTAATATTAACTCCCATTCTTTATTCTAGTTCTGAATATAAAACCAACCTGATATTTTTATGTTTGTAAGAGCAATATTTTCTATCAAATTGGTTATTTGAGGAACTTTTACACTACCTTCTCTTATTAATAGGTAATTGATATCTTCTTTCTTTATTTGAGAAAAATCATTATAAGCGGATTTGTTAATATTATTTTCTTTGTTTGATAGTTCTCCTATTAATGAATCACAAACATAATCGTCGCCTTCTTCGAAGGTTAGGAGATTATAAGAAATATTTCTTTCGTTAAAGCATGAAATAGTTAATATTTGAAGTTCTTTAAAATTAAATTTATTTTCACGAAAATTAAGAGATTTTAATAGTTTGAATGGAATAATACTTTTTAATTTTGATTTGGAATAAATAATTGCTTTCTTATTATCTATTATCAATGAATATAAAATCCCCAAAATTAATCCTATTAAAGCCCAAAACCTTACTATCTCTTTTTTTCTTGGTGCAATTTGAATCTCATCTAATGTGGGAGTGGTAATTAGTTCCCATGGTTGAGAAGCTTTTAACTCTTCTATTTTTAACAAAGTTCCTTGTCTTTCAAGATCTGCTAGAGCCGTCTCATC
Source organism: Prochlorococcus sp. AH-716-K03 (assembly GCA_028408675.1). Taxonomy (GTDB): domain Bacteria; phylum Cyanobacteriota; class Cyanobacteriia; order PCC-6307; family Cyanobiaceae; genus Prochlorococcus_A. Next base: position 5,538 of record JAOOLH010000037.1, read on the forward strand.
AATGACTGCTTGCCTTGAAAGCTCCCTAAATTCTAAGAGTATCTCTCTTGGTCTTTTTAATGAATCTTTGACAGAATTAATTTTTCTCTCTAATGCAATTATTGGCGAAGAGTTTTTTTTATAGAATGCTGATTTTTCTATTAATTCAGCTTCTAAACCTTGAAGTATAACCATATGACTCGCATATCTATCAGAAGCACCTACATTATGTTTCATTGGAGGACCTTCTTCATTGCCATTAATTATTGGAATCATTCCATCAAGGCTTCCTAAATTATTTTCAATTGAAAATTCCTGTAAAGCCATTAAAGATTTCTTAGTTTCAATTTTTTTCTCAGAAATTTGTTTATTTACATAATTTATACTGTTAGAAATTCCTAAATTTCTGTTCCTTCCAGAATATTTTTGATATTCTTCGGAAACCAAATTAAGTATTGGAATAATATTCTTTTTGTTATTATCTTTATACCTTAAATTCAAAACATAAGTATCCTCTGTAAGTTCTATATCAAATCTGCTATCAAGCCAATTTTTATAAGTAAGTTTTTTATTTTTGTCTTTTAGGTTATTTTCTACATTAAGTTCTTTTGAAAACCTAAACACAGGCTTCATGACTAATGGACTTTTTAGTATTTCAATTTCAGTCTCGATACTATTATTTTTGATATTTAGATCAGGCAAAATTCCCCCAAAATCTCCTTCTAAACTTCCAAAGGGAGAATTTGAGTTTGTCGCCTCGTCTAAAACAATCTGAAATTCGCCTTGCCAAGTGGGTTTTATTGACAAAGAATAAAAAATACTTGTTAATATTGCCAAGAAAGTAAAAATTGATAAATTTTTAACGTTCCTTTTAAAAAAATTTAAAATATCAATAAAAGAAAGTTCATCATTAGATAAATACTTTTCTAATTCTTTTTTAGATTCTGATTCACTCATAATTAATCAATTAGTTCTCTAATAAATAATATTGGGGTAACTGGTTGCAAGATTTTATTAAGAATATCAGTGGATGTTCCAAATAAAGAGTCTTTAACATTAATAATATCTCCATCTTCAAGAATAGGGTTTCTACTAGTATCTAAAGGAGAATTTTGTTTATATGAAAAAACTCTCCTATCCATTTCACCATCTTTTTTAAATCTTACGAATTCAACTTTTCCACTTAATAACTGCTTACCCCCTGTCATCGCTATTGCCTGATTTAAGCCGGAACCCTTAGGAATTGTTATGAACCCGCCCGAAGTAACCTTACCACTAACAAAGACATTTACGAATTCAGGATTCATATTTGATTTATTTACTTCAAGTAACTGTTCCTTTAATGTATTTTTGCTTTTCGGAACTATTATTGTGTCCCCATCAAATAATCTTATGTTTTGTGATTGATCTCCTTCTAGAAATAAACTTAAGAAATCTAATTCGGTTTTTATCTTGCCCCCACCTTTTTGATTTGAATTGTTTCTTATGACTGTGATTCTAGATAAATCTGAATAAGAAGTAACTCCCTTTGCCCTTTTTAATCCATCATATAAAGTTGGGAAAAGTAGATTATTTTGGATCATAGTAGTGGACTGATTATTACTTTCCAAATTTTGGCTTTCTCTAGTATTGAGTGTGTAATTCTCATTGTCTAAATTTAATTTGTAAAACCCAGGAGTTTTCACTTCACCTTTTATATAAACTCTTACTGGTCTTACTTTTGCTAATTGAATGTTTATATTTGGAGCAATCAAAACTTCTTTATATTGTTCCGTTATTTTGGTTTTGAATTCAGATAAAGTTAAAAAATTTGCATTTATGCCTTCTAATTCTGGTAGATAAATCATTCCATCTGGACCAATACCATATTGTCCAGATAGTTCTGGGGCGCCTGTAAATAAAATCAATAATACATCTCCTGCACCAAGCAAATACTCATTCGCATAATTAAAATTATTATCCTTGTTTAATATTTCATTATCAAAATTTGAATTCTTATTATCAAGATCTGAAGAAGTACCAGAGTATAAATTTCCGTTAATTGAAAAGAAACTTGCTATTAAAAATATTTTCAATATATTAGAGTTCATCTTTTTATTTATTGACATATTATTGCTTATATAAATAAATACACATTAAATTATATTATATCAATACTGATAGTATAAAAATAAGTGAAACGATTTTACAATATAATATTTTCTTAAAAATGATGTCGATGATATTTTTTTAATATGAAATACTTTTATTTTAATAAATTTCTATTTTCCGCTTGTAGGCCAAAACAATGGACAAAAAACCTTCTTGTTTTTTCTGCACCTCTTTTTAGTTTTACATATATTTCAGATGTATGGATATCAGCTTTGTTTACTTTTATTGGATTTTGTCTGATTTCCTCATCAATTTATTTAGTAAATGATGTATTAGATATAGAAGCTGATAGAAAACATCATAAAAAAAAGAAAAGAGCAATTGCCTCAGGATTAATCTCTAAAAAGAAAGCAGTTTCCTTTTCTTGTTTACTTATACTTTTAAGTTATTTAATCGCATTTTTGGTCAACAGCAAAATTATATTAGTGATTTCTCTTTATTTGATAATACAATTTTGTTATTGTATTCAACTAAAGAAAAAACCAATATTAGATATTTTTTGTATTTCAGCTGGATTTCTTTTAAGAGCTATTGCAGGAGGATTAGCATCAGATTTAAAAATATCCCCATGGTTTTTACTAAGTATCACTTTGTTGGCACTTTTCTTGGCAATTGAGAAAAGAAAAGCCGAATTAAGAATTGCTATAAAAAAAGATATTTTCACAAGAGAAGTACTCAGATATTATTCAATAAACTTATTAAATAGATTTGAAAACATTGTAGCGACAGGTTCCTTTTTCTCTTATGCTTTGTGGGCAGCTGGGCCTTCTCTAAATGGAGCATCAACTACTTGGATGCTTTTGACAGTTCCTTTTGTATTGATGGGTATATTCAGGTATCAATTAATAAGTGATCCACACAATATGAATATTACAAATAATCTGATTTTTAAAAGTGAAAATCCTGAGGATATTCTTTTAGATGATATTGGGATTAAACTTATATTAATTGGTTGGCTTTTGACTACTATGGCAATTGGTTTCTTTGTTCTTTAGAAATAATTAAGTATGTTGGTAGTTTTTGATGTTGATGGAACTTTATTAAAAGGGGATTCCTTATTTTTAGCTGCTAGACAATCAAGATCAAAAATAGGTTTTTTAATCTCGATTATTAAATTTATTCCTTTTATAATTCCCTGGAAATTCAAAATAATTTCAGATGAAAGGATTAAAGAGATATTCATAAGCTATTTTAAAATTTGTGAAAAATTCAATCGAGAGGAAGAAAAAGGGAATTCTAATTGGTTCTTAGATACTCTAATAAAAGATATAAGACCCGAGGCATTTGAAAGAATTAATTATCATAAGGAAAAAGGTGATGAAATAATTCTTTGTTCTGCTTCCTTTGATATGCTGCTTTTCCCATTGGCAAAATATTTTGAGATAGGTTTGATCTCCTCAAAATTAATTAGGAAAAAAGGTAAATGGTTACCTATCTACTCAGGTAAGAATTGCAAGGGAATCAATAAAATCTATGAATTAGTCAAACAAAAAGGATCTTTAAAAAATTTTGTTTATGAAGCATACGGAAATAGCGATGGAGATAAAGATCTAATGCAGAATTCAAAATTTCCCCACTATAGAAGTTTTTCACAAAAAATAAATCCTTATCCAAAATATCCTATAAAATCTTTAATTATTATTATTGGAGCAACATTTTTCTCTTATGGTATTTTTAGCACCATTAACCAAAATAAAATTTTTGATATTTTTATCGATTATTACCCAATAATTTTAAAAGGCCTTTTTTTAATAATATTTGGTTATTTTTTGCGTTTCATAAGATGGAGAATAATTTTATTTAATCTAAAAATAGATTTACCCTTTTGGAATGATT
>JAOOLH010000038.1 GCA_028408675.1 Prochlorococcus sp. AH-716-K03
CCTTTCTTCCCAAGAAGAACCACCAACTCCAAGCTTCTCTAAAAATCCACTACTTAATTGATTAAGTTTTTCCTCAGCACCTTCATAAACAATTATTCTGTCAGTACCGCTACTAACTATCTCATCTACAGGAATTTCCCAAGTACTTAAAACACCTTCTCCTAAAAGAGGAACTCCTACAGCACCCATTACAAGAGAAATTAAATCGCCAGTTTCAATATCGAAAGAAAATCCAAGAACTCTTCCTAGAAGCTGACCAGACTCTGTGATTACCTGACAATTAATAACCTTCCCATATCTTTCCGGAGCAAACCCATCGCTCAAGGAATCTAGAGAGTCAACCAAAATTACATCACCAACCTGTTTTATGCTTTCAAGAGGCATCCATTTTGGTAAACCTGGTAAAAATCTTGTTAGAGGATTATCCCGAAGACCCAAAGCAACGACCTCTCTTCTATCAATATCGACAACTACTTCACCAACTATGCCTAATCTCCTCCCCGTATCAGTAGTAATAACCTGAGTCCCCATAAGTTCAGACCTTAACCATAGACGTTCGCTAGGTACAGAATTACGGCGATTATTATTTGTGGATGTGTTCGACAAACTCATAAATATCTTTCTATCATTCTGACGTAAAAATTTAAAAAAGTGTGATTATGCAGCATTTGGTAATCCAATAACTTGAGTATTAGCACCTCTTGCTTGCGCAACACCTATTGTTCGTTCAGAGGCACTTATCATAGGTCTTCTATGGCTTACGACTATAAATTGAGCATTTGATGACTGACTTGATATTAATTTTGACAACCTTTCAACGTTAATACCATCTAAAAAACTATCTACTTCATCTAATGCATAAAAAGGAGAAGGTTTATACTGTTGCAAGGCGAATAAAAAGCTTAGAGCGGTTAATGATTTCTCTCCACCTGACATTGAAGCTAATCTTCTCACATTTTTTCCTTTCGGGTGAGCCACTAAGGTTAAACCTCCCTCTAACGGCGTATCAGGATTGTCAAGTTGTAGAGAGCTTGATATTGCAACTGTTGCTGTTTATAGCACTGTAGATAAAAAGGCACTGCATGTGCAGTTGGCAGATGAAGCAGTTTGCGTTGGAGACTCGCTAAGTAATAAGAGTTATTTGAATATTCCTAATATTTTAGCTGCTGCCACATCAAGAGGGGTTGATGCTATTCATCCTGGTTATGGCTTTCTTGCAGAGAATGATAAATTTGCCGAAATGTGCAAAGATCATGGAATAACTTTCATTGGCCCATCTCCCAAAGCTATTAGATCAATGGGGGACAAGTCTACTGCCAAAGAGACAATGGAGAGAGTCGGAGTACCAACTGTTCCAGGAAGTAAAGGTCTATTATCAAGTGTTGAAGAGGCCTATGAAATGGCTGAAGAGATTGGATATCCTGTGATTATTAAAGCTACAGCTGGTGGAGGAGGGAGAGGAATGAGATTGGTTGAAAATAAGCCAAATTTAGAAAAAATGTTTAAAGCAGCTCAAGGTGAAGCAGAAGCTGCATTTGGTAATGATGGTTTATATATGGAGAAATTTATCAAAAAACCAAGGCATGTAGAAATTCAAATTCTGGCCGATAGATCAGGAAATGTAATTCATTTAGGGGAGAGAGACTGTTCTGTACAAAGAAGACATCAAAAATTACTAGAAGAATCTCCAAGCCCAGCTATTAATCATTCTCTTAGAGAAAAAATGGGGAAGGCAGCTATTGCTGCTGCAAAAAGTATCTGTTATGAAGGAGCCGGGACGGTTGAATTTTTAGTTGACGATGATAATAATTTTTACTTTATGGAAATGAATACAAGGATTCAAGTTGAACATCCAGTGACTGAAATGGTTACTGGGGTTGATCTAATTGCTGAACAAATAAAAATCGCTGGAGGTGAGAAAATAGGATTTCATCAAAACGATATTCAATTAAATGGTCATGCTATTGAATGTAGAATTAATGCTGAGGATCCTGCACATAATTTTCGCCCATCTCCTGGCAAAATAACTGGATGGCTTCCTCCTGGAGGACCTGGAGTAAGGGTTGATAGTCACGTTTATACTGGTTATGAAATTCCTCCTTTCTATGATTCACTCATAGGTAAATTAATTGTTTGGGGGAAAGATCGTAATACTGCTATAAGAAGAATGAATAGAGCTTTAAATGAATGTGCCGTGACTGGAATTCCAACAACAATTAATTTTCATTTAACCCTTCTAAATAAAACTAAATTTATGGAAGGCAAGATTCATACTAAATATGTTGAAGAAGAATTGTTGCCAAATTACTAAATGAATTGAAATTCTTGTTTAAATATTTTGTTGAATGGCTAATTTGATTAAACCTTGCTGGCCAACTAATATTTCTCTTAGGAAACTTATTATTCCTATCCAAATTACAGGACCTACATCTACACCCCCAATGGGTGGAACCAATTTTCTTGTAAAGTTTAAAATTGAATTTGTTGGGATTGCAATTAATAACCAAAAACCTTTATTCAAATCAACTTTTGGATACCAAGTTAATATTAATCTTATTAAAAAGACTAGCGTTAGAAATGATAAAAGAATTCCTAGCGTAAAATCTAAAACAGGTAAATAGTTTTGAAACAATGAAATGACAATTATTGAATCCATCTTAATAAATATCCCATAAGTTAGGATTTAATTCGTATTATAAATTCAGAATTTAATTTTAAAAAAGTGATTCAAATTTCAAATCTAATATTAGCAGCTGATCTTTCTCCAGAGGTGACTAATAGTTCTGCATTTAACATGATAGCGAGTTTTTTTGCGGCAGCTTTGCTAATAGTTGTTCCTGCAGCAGCATTTTTAATCTTTGTTAGTCAAAAAGATTCACTTGAACGTAGCTCAGCTACACGTAGACGCTAGTTTTTATAGAAGTTTTAAGTAAACTATATATAAAAGGTGTTTTATTGCGCCTTAAAAAATAAATTTTGGAGAAAAAAAGTGGTCAATGCTAGTCTAAATTGGGCAAGTATTGTAGGCATCGTACTAGCTGTTTGTGGAGGTGGCCTATATTTTTTGAGGTCATTTAAACCAGCCTTAGCTCGAGATTATGATGTTTTCTTTGCAGCAATAGGTCTTTTATGCGGAGGGATATTATTTTTTCAGGGATGGAGATTAGATCCTATTTTGCAATTTGGGCAGTTTTTATTAGCAGGTACAACAGTATTCTTTGCATATGAAAGTGTTCGTTTAAGAGGTGTTGCAACTGATCAAGCAAGAAGATCATCTTATTTTGAAGATGAGCAGATTCCAGATATGCCTAGAAATTCTTCAAGAAATAGATTTAATGATGATTATGATCAATTTGAAGATTCTGGTAGACCTTCTAGAAGATTTAAACCTCAAGAAGATGACTTAGATGAAGATTATGTGGAAGGTAGATCGCAAAGGAGAAATATATCAAGAGCTATCCCTGAGTCTGCAGTAAGTAGGAGGCGTCCTTCAATGAGAGAATCTAATAAATTTGAGAATGATGAATCAGGGAGAAGAAGAAGTCGTTCTGAAGATAGAATTTTTAATGAGGATAGAAGAGGTAGTTTTGGAGATAGGCGAACATCAAGAAGTGAAGTTAAAAGAGGTTCACGGCCATCACCTAATCAAGAAGTTGCCAGACAGTCAAATAATCTGTCTCCTAAAGATTCTTCTCCCTCTTCTAAAAAAACAACAAGTCAATCTATAAGATCTCAGACTTCCAGGAAAAAAATCGAAGATGCATCATTTTCTCAGAATATAAATGAAGAAAAAAAACCTCGTCCAACAAGAAGAACAGTAGCTAATGGAAGACCAACTTCTAAAAATCAAGCAGGAAGATATACAGTAAGCACAAAAAAAAATAAACCCAGAGATAACAGCTCTAGGTTTGATGATTAATTAAAATATTCCAGCCCAATTAAGAAATGATTTTTGACTTATTAATTCAATTAAAATTATTGCTAAAAATCCAAGCATTGCAAATCTTCCATTAGTTATTTCTGAATAATTGCTCCATCCAAACTTATAACTATCTTCAATTTCAATTGATTGCTCATCAATTTTAATTTCTTCAGAATTGATTTTTTCTTCATCCATAATTTCCTTATTATTTTGTTCTTGATTTGAATTCATAATTTTAATCTAATTTTTAAAATTATACTTATCCGTAGTAAATAATTTCCAGTCTCCCTTTCCATTTAATTCTAAAATATTCTCATGAAAATCCTTTAAACTAGGCCTATGGCCGACGCTTATCAATGATAGTTCCCTATCTCTTAATAAATTATATAATCTTTTTTCAGTTTTAATATCGAGTGCGCTAGTTGCTTCATCTAATACAGCAAATCTTGGAGAATTCAATAGTAACCTTGCAAAAGCTAATCTTTGCTGCTCCCCTAAGGAAAGTATTCTTGGCCAATCTTGTTTTACGTCAAGATTAGGATATCTACTAACTATAGACTTTAAATTTACTTCATTAAGAACAGAGATTAAGTGTTCATCACTAAATTTATTAACTTCTGTTGGATAACATAATTGTTCTCTTAAAGAACCTAATAGCATATACGGCTTTTGAGGTATAAAGAGTAAATCACCAGTCTTTGGCTTTTTAATCGATCCTTGATTAGGTTCCCATAACCCACTGATCATTCTTAATAAAGATGTTTTGCCACAACCAGAGGGGCCTACTACAAGTAAAGATTGATTTGCTTCAATGCTTAGATTTAAGTTTTTAATGATAGCTTTATCAGATCCAGGCGGAAAGAGATCAGCATCGTTTATGAGGATAGAAGAATAATCAGAAATTATGTTTTGATTATCTATTGACTTGGTCTGGCTGATACTTTCAACTTTTGACTGAAATCCTTCTAATCTTCCAATACCTGCGGTGAACTTCGCGAGCTCCTCTATTTGATTAACAATAAAAAATAGCGAACCTTCAACCATTCCAAATGCAAAGCTGGCTTGAATAAAACGACCATAATCAATATCCCCTCTAAAGTAAGGGATCGCCATTATTAAATATGGAAAGAAGTTGCCAGCATAATTAATAGAACGTCTCATTACATCAATTATTACTCTCCAAATTATTAGTAAGTTAAAGTTTCTTACCACCTCGCCCAATCTTCTCTCTGTTTCACTTTTTTCAGGTTGTTCACCTGAATAAAAAGCAATTGATTCAGCATTATCTCTAATATGAACTAATCCATATCTGAAATCTGCTTCATATCTAAGTTGATCGAAATCAATTTTTACAAGATTCTTACCAGCAATCAATAGGATAGTGGTAGCAAATGCTGCGTATCCAAATAATGAAAAGGTTAATGTCGTACTAATGCTCCATAATATAAGAATATTTAAAGAAAAAGTGAGTAGCGCATCAAAAACTCCTAAAGTAAAGGATAAACTTTGACCAGTAAAAGCTCTGGTATCATCTGTTATTCTTTGGTCAGGATTATCTACATCAGTTTGTTCTTCATCATTAGGATTTAGTTGGTAGTATGCTTTATTGGTCATATAGTCTTTAACTAAGCTTTTTGAAAGCCAATCTCTCCAAATTATTCCTAATTTATACGTAAAAAATATTTGCGAAACCCGAATTGGTAGTGCTACAGCAAAGCAACAAGCATAGATTCCTAAAATTCTATAGAAACCATCTTGTTCTTTTTCTACTAAAGCATTTGTTAAGTCTCGAGCAATAAATCCTATTCCTGCATTAATTCCATTTACTGCTAAAAGCATTAATACTATTACTGCTAGAAATAACCAATGCAACCATCTGCGATTTTTGAGTTGACGCCTTAAACTAAAAAAACTTCCCGAACCAATAAGAAATAGTCCCGAAAATAATAACCCCCACCAGTTAGACCATATTGTATTAACAGTATTGACAACTCCTCCAAAGTATTTCTCAAGAAAAATAGGTTGAATGCTTTCAAAAAAACTAATTATGCCTGTAAGGCCAACGAGAACTATACCCCCGACGCAAAATAAAAGAGATATTAAAAGCCATATAAATTGGTATCCATTACATTGATCTATAGGTAGAAAAAATGGTTGGGCTAATCTTCTTAACTTCTGTAATTGATAAAATATCTTAGGTTTACTTTGATCTATATTATTCATATTTCTTACTATAACTTTTTATAAACAGATTATATCTTTTATGAAGATGATTGCCCGAAACCTATTATAGATAGAGCCCAATCTGGAAGGTTAAGATAAGTTAATAACTTTAAATCAATCTCGTGAACTTTAGTTATCGAAATATCTAATAACCACCAAATTAAAAAAGGTAGATTAAATAAAATTTGTAATTGCCATTTATAAGTTAATACCTTCCATATTTTAGTTAAAACTGATTTCTGCGATTCTTCTAAACTTTCCCAATTTGTAATAACTAGATTTAAGAAATTATTATTCTTGCTATTTACTGTTTCAGAGGATTTCATGTTGATATTTTCTACTACTTATAGCTAAAAATTAACTTTTTTGAGAGTTTTAACCTGGAGGCCAACTCATTCTTCTCCCAGCTAAAAAATGAATATGTAAATGAAATACTGTTTGGCCAGATTCTTCCCCAGTATTAATAACTGTTCTCCAATTTTTTAATTTCTTAGATTGAGCAATATTTTTTCCTATCAAAAGAAGATGACCTAATAAATCTTTATCCTCCTCGAAGCAATCAAATAAACTAACTAATGGCTTTTTAGGAATTACTAAAAAATGAACTGGAGCTTGAGCAGCAACGTCATCAAATGCTAGACAAAGTTCGTCTTCATAAAGTTTTTTACAAGGAATCTCACCTTTTATTATTTTACTAAAGATAGTGGTTTCAGCCATTGTTTTTTGAATACTTAAATCAGTTGATTGGCATCACATCTTTTTGATGAAATCCTTCTTTCATGAGTTCCTTATTCAAATCTTCTTTCGAAGTAACTCTATCAACAAATAAAACCCCCTTGAGATGATCCATTTCATGTTGAATGCATCTTGCTAAGAGTCCATCAGCTTTCATTTTTCTTGGTCTACCCATTTCATCTCTAAATCTTAATTTAATTGTTGATGGTCTTATGACGTTTAAATAAACACCTGGGATACTTAAACAACCCTCTTCATATGAATTTAAAGTTGTTCCATAATTGGTAATTTCTGGATTTATTAGAATTAATGGATCAGCAGATGCATTTTCAAAATTTACGTCAATTACAAGCAGCTCTTTCTTGATTCCTATTTGTGGTGCAGCTAGTCCAATTCCTTTTGCTGCATACATACTTTGAAGCATTTCTTTAGCTAGAATTCTTATGGAGTTATCAACTTTACTTATTCTTTTAGCATTTTCCCTCAATACGTCATCCCCAAGTTTATATATTTCAAGTGATGGAGGTCTTTTTTGTTCTTTAGGTACTTTTTCTATAGGACTATTTGCTTTTGACTTTCTTGCGAGTTGTGAAAAATTGTTTGCCACGGTAAAAAAATTTATTTACTCAACAGTTAAGCTATAAAAATATTAGCACTTTAAATTCACCTTTAATAAACTTTCTAAATGAGTAATGCTAAGAATTTAAAAATTAAACAAAGAGAGACAAAAAAAATATCTTTTAAAGAGTTATCACTTATCAATAATATGATCTTTTGGATAGATAATATTAATGATGATCCAATGGATAAAAATGCTATTTTTGCTAGGCCTTTTAATGATAAATATGCGATTCCACAACAATTAACAGGTGATAATTTTTATATTAAAAGTAATTTTCATGGTTATGGGGGGAAATCATATCAATGTATAGAGGTTCATGATCAAATCTATTTGATATGGGTAGATCAGCTCTCAAAAGCACTATGGTTAAAAATTTTGAAAGTCCGAAAGTTAGTTCCCAAAAATGATAATGAATATCTGCTATGTGATACAGAACCAATACAACTTACTAAATCAATAGAAATTAATTTTGATACGTCATTTGTTATTTCTAAAAATAGTCTTTTATACGGTTTATGTGAGATAAAAAATATAGATTATTTATTCTCATTAAGTTTAAAAAAAACTTTACAAGAAATTCGTAAAATAAAAAAATTTGATAATTTTGTTGGCAATTTATCTTCCAATACATCAGCTAATTTATTTTCCTGGGTGGAGTGGGATACTGCCTCTATGCCTTGGGAAAGAAATGAGCTCTTTATTGCAAGTATTGATAAAGATGGAGAGATACAAAAAATAAAAAAATTTTCTAATAATTTGATTAATGAGAATAAAAATGTTTCATTTTTTCAACCTTACTGGATGAGTGATAATGTTTTAGTCTGTTCAGAGGATAGTACAGGTTGGTGGAATTTATTATTTCTCGAAGTAACTAATATTAAAAATATTATTCTCAAAAAAAGAATAATTAAACCCTTAACCGAGTATGGATCGCCTCAGTGGGTTTCTGGAATTTCACTTGTGTCAGGAAATATTAAAAATTTGTTTTGCGTTGCTAAAAAAGAAAATAGTTGGTTACTTGAACATTATCAAAATTGTGAATGTATTAAAGAACTTAAATTACCATTTTGTTCAATAAGTGATCTAGATGTTTATGATCAAAAATTAGTTATTAGAGGTTCTAGTTTTGGTTCTATCGACGATTTATTTGAGTGTGATTTTGAAGCAAAAAGTCCTAATAAATTATTCAATGAGATTTCTTTTGAGTCTGTAAATGAATATGTAAGACCAGAATCTTTTTGGTTTAAAGGTTTTAATAATCAATCCACACATTCGTTTATCTATAAGCCTTTATTTGAAAGGTTTATTAAATCACCATTAATCGTCAAGGCTCATAGTGGCCCTACTGCTTGTTTTGATGGGTCTTTAAACTCGGAAGTACAATATTGGATTTCAAGAGGATTTACTGTTGCAGAAGTGAATTATGGTGGTTCCTCGGGTTTTGGAAGAGAATATAGGGAGAGATTAAATTATAAATGGGGTATTATTGATTCATACGATTGCAAAGCATTAGTAATTGATTTGATTAGGTTAAATCTAGTTGATAGAACTAAAGTCGCAATCTTAGGTAATAGTGCCGGTGGTTTAACTGCAGTTAATTCTTTGTGTGAAGGTGATTTTTTTAAAGTGGCTATTTGTAAATATCCTGTTCTGGATTTAAACGATATGCATCATAAAACTCATAGATTTGAGAAAGGGTATTTAAATTCTCTCATAGGTGAATATTCAAAATTTCGTAATGAGTATAAATTTCGATCACCAATTTATAAAATCAACCAATTGAAAAAACCAGTTTTGTTATTTCATGGTAAAAAAGATTTAGTTATTTCATATAAGAAAACCTTACAAATCAA
>JAOOLH010000039.1 GCA_028408675.1 Prochlorococcus sp. AH-716-K03
AATTGATTTCAGCAAAAAAATGCTTCTTCAAAATAAAGACTCTAGTAAAAAGATTCTATGGGATTTAAATAATGGATTACCTCCATCAATTAGAAACTGTCCTCTAATGACATCTAACTTTTGTATACACTGGCTAGATAATCCAGAAAAAATAATAAGAGATTGGTTTAGCAAATTAAGATCTGGTGGTTATTTAATAATTTCATATCCCACAATAAATTCCTTTCCAGAATGGAAGCAAACTTGCGTAGAAACTAATATTGAATATAGTGGCCTAACTTTCCCTGTCTCGAAAGATATAATCAATAGTTTCAATTCTGATGAAATATTCCTCTCAAATAAATACTTATATGTGGAAAACTTTCCAGATGTTTATAAACTTTTCAGAAGCATAGTGAACGTGGGAGCTCAATCAACTAAATGTAAACGTAAAACAGTATGTGAATTAAAAGAAATACAAAAGTTTTGGCCTAAGAAAGCAACTAATTCAGTTAACCTTACATGGGAAATTAATATTCAAATTTTAAAAAAATCATGAGTGCTATAAAGAATCAATCCCAATTTGTCATATGTGGTACAGATACTGATATAGGAAAGACATTAATTAGTTCTTTTTTTGTAAGGGGATTAGATTCTTTTTACTGGAAACCTATTCAAAGTGGAGTTGAGTCAGAGACTGATAGTCAAGCTGTTGCAAGACTTGCAAAAGTTAACAAAGCAAAAATAATAAATGAAGCTTATATCTTTAGAGAACCTGTTTCGCCTCATTGGGCAGCAGAAATAGATCAAAAAGTTATAAACTTTCAGCTATTAAATTTACCAAATGTTGATGGGTCATTAATTGTAGAAACAGCGGGGGGCTTAATGGTCCCAATTACAAGAAATTATTTGCAAATAGATCAAATCAAGAAATGGGACATCCCTGTAATACTCGTATGTAAGAGCGGCCTTGGGACTCTTAATCACACTCTTCTCAGTATTGAGGCATTAAAAAAAAGAAATATTAAAATTCTAGGTCTAGTTATTAACGGTAAAAAACACTTAGACAATCCAAAAACATTAACTGAATTTAGCAGTCTTCCTATTATTGCTGAGTTTCCATATATCCAGAAAATTGACTCCAATAATTTAGATATACTATGGGAAGAATTAAATATTAAAAATAAATTGATCACCTTATTAAATTCAAAAAAATAATAAATGGAATCTCTGTTTTTAAATAATACGCATCAAGATTGGCACCCAAATATATGGCCACCTTTTACCCAGATTACAAATAGCAAACCTCACATAGAAGTTAGTCATGGGAAAAATGCTTTAATTTATACTAAAAATCCAAAACAAGAACTCATTGATGGAATTAGTAGTTGGTGGGTTACTCTGCATGGACATAGTAACGATTACATAGCAAATGCCATTTATCATCAAGCCAAAACTCTAGAACAAGTTATATTCGCCGACTTCTTACATCCACAGGCTCAAATATTATCAGAGAGACTTAGTAGCTTAACAAAATTAGAACGACTATTTTTTTCTGATAATGGATCTACAGCTGTAGAAGTAGCTTTAAAAATTGCCTATCAATATTGGCAAAATCAAGGAGAAACAAGAAATCAAATAATCGCTTTTGATGGAGCTTATCATGGTGATACATTTGGAGCAATGGCTTTAGGGGAAAGAAATATTTTCAATGAGAATTTTGACAATCTAATGTTCCCTGTCAAAAGAGCCCCATGGCCTTCAACTTGGACAAATGATGAAAAGGTTGAACTAAAAGAAAATAAAGCGATTCAAATATTAATTAATCTTCTTAAAAAGCCAACTGTAGCTGTGATACTCGAACCATTAGTACAAGGTGCGGGGGGAATGAATATGGTTAGACCTGAATTTATCAAAAAAGTTTCAGAAGTAGTAAAAAATAATAATTCTTTATTAATAGCTGACGAAGTATTAACTGGATTTGGACGATGTGGAAGTCTCTTTGCATTTCAAAAAGCAAATATAATTCCTGATCTAATTTCTATTTCAAAGGGTTTAACGGGAGGATTCCTACCTATGGGAATTACATTAGCTAAAGAGACGATTTTCCAATCTTTTATTAGCGATTCTCCTAAAAAAACTTTTTGGCATGGTCATAGCTTCACTGCAAACCCTTTAGGATGTGCAGCAGCTAATGCGAGCCTTGACTTATTAGAAAACGATCCAATTAAATATCTTTCTTTTGAGGAAAAGCACCTTTCCCATCTAAAGAAAATTAAAAAATTACCATTCGTAAAAAAAATAAGAGTCACAGGAACTATCGCTGCATTTGATATTGAAATTGGTAAAAATGAAGGTTATCTAAACAATATTGGCAAAAGAATAAAAGACTTATCAATTAAAAAAGGTTTATTTATTAGACCACTTGGTAATGTTATATATCTTTTACCCCCTCTTTGTATTACAGAGCATCAATTAGAAAAAAGTTACAGAATTATTTTTGAAATTTTAAGCGAACTTTAAAATACAATACTAAGGCCCTTGTAGAATAGCATTTTCTATATCTTCTCTATTAATACAATAAGAAAATAGTCTTTTACTTAATTTACCTCCACTCTCCCAGACAACACTTAAATCTTCTTGTTCAAAAATAATAGTTGCATTCCAATTAGAGAGAAACAAATACCATTTAGAGGGATTATCAATATCTTTAGTTGCACCTAAATCTTTTAACCATAATTCCAATGATTGAAGTGAATGTTGATTAATTGGGGTATCAGATGGGATCACAGAATTTCTTTAAATTATTATCTCAAAAGCCAAGTTGGAATTGACTCTATTTCTTTGCCCGTAAAAGAAGCAATTAAGATTTTTAAAAGACAAGTGTGGGGATAAATCATTATCAAGATTATCAAAGAATTAACCTTTGAGGGGATATTTTTCAGCCTTGCCAATACTTCTAGGATAAAGATCAGGGCAAGATGCTTGTGGCTCAATAAAAATAGCATTACGTATACCTTTTTCTCTAGGAAGAGAATTACTTTTGATTTCTAAGATTTTGCCTTTTAATAGCTGCAATGTATTTTCTAAATTTTTATTATCTTCATTTGTCCACTTCCCACAATATAAAATACCTAATCCGTTCGATTTCAAAATAGGTAGTATATATTCAGAAACTGTTGAAGGATTACTAACTGCTCTTGCTGTTGCGATATTAAAGCCATTTTTAAATGAAGATTGACGGCCAATGTTTTCAATACGATCATTTATTACAAATATATCGTTTTTGAAATTAATACATTTGATAATTTCTTTTAGTGAATCTGTTTTTTTTTTAGAGGAATCTACTAGATATATTTCTGAATTAGGATGTGTTATAGCATATGCAAATCCTGGGAAACCACAACCTGATCCAATATCAAGAAATTTTTTATTATCAAAATTTTTATTTGATTATCATAATTAGCTAAACTCCAGGCAGTCGCT
This sequence comes from Prochlorococcus sp. AH-716-K03, assembly GCA_028408675.1. Lineage (GTDB taxonomy): Bacteria > Cyanobacteriota > Cyanobacteriia > PCC-6307 > Cyanobiaceae > Prochlorococcus_A. The sequence continues at coordinate 3,466 of JAOOLH010000039.1, forward strand.
CTCCTTACATATGCGTTATCGTCCTTTTCTAATAATTTAACTAATTTTTCAACTGCCCTCGGGAATGGATTTCTACCAAGTGCATATACAGCACTCATTCTTTCTACAGGACAAGGTTGATCAAGTAAAGGTATTAAAAGAGGAAAAGATCTTTTATCTCTATATTCACAAAATATTCTTAAACCTTGTATCCTCTCCTCTCTATTCCCTTTTAATAATTTCAAGGCCTCATCACATTCCAAGGTTATATCAAGATTTTCTTTTGAGAAACTATCCTCATCAATCTGTTCTAAAGGATCAATTTCAATCTCAAAAGATAATTCTTTAGCTAAAACGTCAGGATCTATGGTTATTTCTGCCAAACTTTCATTTTGAAAATCTTTTTTTTTAGTCATTATTAATCAAAAATAAATATTAATTAATCGGAGCAGGAGAAAGCATATCTCCTGGTAACCAAATTCTGGCACTGACAGCAAAAAAAGCTACCCCGAATAGGCTAACAATTGCAAAAGGTAAAAATTTAGTTTTAAAGAAACCCAATGGTCAAAATTCTATTAGTTTCATAATAACGTGTTTGTAATGAATTTAATAAAAAATTATAAATATGATTATTTATTTTTGGCATTTTGTCTTAACTGACCGCATGCTGCATTCTTATCTAGGCCTCTACTTTTTCGAAAACTTACATTAATACCATTATTAACAAGTCTAGATTGAAAGATTTGAGCAATTTTTGAAGGGGTTTGTCTAAATTCAACTTCATCAACCTGATTATATTGAATTAAATTTACATGGCATTGAAAACCTTTTATTAAATCACTTAATTCATCAGCATGTTCTAATTTGTCATTCACTCCATTTAACATTAAGTATTCAAAACTCACTCTTCTACCAGTCTTTTTAACGAATTTTCTACAATCTTCAATAATTTTTTTTATATCATAATTTTTGGCACTTGGTATGATACCTTCTCTGATCTTTTGATTTGAGGCATGCAAACTTATTGCAAGTGTAAACTGACATTTTCCCAAAACTTGAAAAGACATTTCTGATAATTTATTTATCATTTTTGGAATAGCAACAGTACTAACTGTGACCTTTCTCTGACTAATATCAAAATCCTGATTAATTGATCTAATTGACAAAATTAATTCATCAATATTTAGTAATGGCTCACCCATTCCCATGAAAACAATATTCGAAACTTTCTGATCCATTTCTTTTTCGATATATAGAACTTGGTCAAGTATTTCACTTGCTTTTAAAGATCTCTTTAATCCTTCTTTACCTGTTGCACAGAATTTACAATCCATTGGGCAGCCCACTTGACTTGAAAGACATGCTGTTAATCTTTTTTCAGTTGGGATGCCGACACACTCTACACTTTCATTATCTCTTGTATTTAATAATAACTTTAAAGTTCCATCATTTGCTAAACATTTTTCTTTCAATTTTAGTTCGCCAAATATAAAACCCTCTTTTTTTAATTGATTTCTAAAATTTAATGGCAAAACATTTATTTGATCAATACTTTTATATCTATTTTTATAGTTATAAATCCAACTATAAATTTGTCTTCCTCTAAAAGCAGCTTGACCATAATTTAAAGCTACATTCTCTAATTCCTTAACACTACATCCTAGAAGATTCTTCAAATTATTTAAAATTCCAATTATTTGAAGAGATCACCATAGCAATAAACCATGTTTTAAAAAAAATTCAGTCAAAACAAGGGCAATAAATCCAATCATTGCCATTCTTCCATTAAGCTTTTCATTATAAAAATGAAAACCGTAACGGGGTAATTTTCTTTTAGGAATAATATCGGGCTTAATCATTAATTAAATAAAATAACATTCTAGTAACTAATAATGAGAATAGCTTTTATTCATCAGAAAGAAGTCCTTCTTCTTGCAACCCTTCCAAAGCGGCGGGATCGGGTAATTGATCCTCAGAAAATTGATTTTCAGCATTAGGCCTTGCAAAAGCAGCAAAATTACTCGATGTAGGATCAATTCCATGTCTATTTCTGGTAGTTTCTAAATCTTCATCACTTGGGTCATCAAGAATAGCAGTAGAACTTACAGCAGGTGATTGAGGCATATCAACTGTATAGTCTGGCCTCAAATTCTGAGCTCTTCTGTATCCACCTGATTCTTCTGCGAGAATATCGGGATGGGGTCCAGCTTCTGAAGCTAATTCTTCAACGAACCCACTAAAGCCAGTCCCAGCAGGTATCAGTCTTCCAATAATTACATTCTCTTTTAAACCTCTTAGCCAGTCAGATTTACCTTCAATTGCAGCCTCTGTTAGGACTCTTGTAGTTTCTTGGAAAGAGGCCGCAGAAATAAAGCTATCTGTATTAAGAGAGGCTTTAGTTATGCCTAATAATACAGGAGTAAACTCTGCTGGAGCTCCTCCAGTAATAGACATTGCTTGATTTGTATCTTCAACTTGTCTTAATTCAATTAATTCTCCCGGCAGAAGAGTGGTATCCCCCGCATCTTCAATCCGTACCTTACTAGTCATTTGTCTAACTATTACTTCGATATGTTTATCATCAATTGCTACACCCTGGGACTTGTAAACATTTTGAACTTCGTTTACCATCCTTCTTTGTAATTTTGATATAGATTCCTGGGCAGCTTCCATTAGAGGTTTTTGATCTTTTAAATCCATAAAGAAGCACTCAAGTAACTCATGAGGATTAATTGGACCATCAGTTAAAAGTTCTCCCCCAGTGACTTGCTGTCCATCACTTACCATAATATTTTGTCCTATTAAAAGTTGATACTCATTAATAGAATCATCTCTCTCGATAACAGATAAAGATACTGATTCATCATCAGTTCCTTCTTTAATTTGTACAACTCCAGATTTTTTACATAATGTTGAAGAGTCTCTTGGTCTCCTAGCCTCTAATAATTCTTCAATTCGCGGTAATCCCTGAACAATATCTCCCGTTTTCTGCCTTTCAAAAACCAGTAATGCCAGACCATCTCCTCGAAGAACTAAATCGCCATCTTTTACATGTAAAACCGAATCAGGTGAAACCATGTATGGTCTTCCAAGTCGTAAGGTTACATGGTCACTAGTAACTTCTTCTATTTCTCCGCATGAAGTAGATTTTTCATCTTTACTTATAGCATCTCCATCCACAACACGATCGCCAACTTTAACAAGTGCTTTATCTTTAATATTAATTTTTATTTTATCTTCTTTTCTTTCAACAATAAGTCTTCTAATTGGTTCATTCTCAACTGAATCAGGAAGTTCCACTATCCCTTTCTCTTTACAAAGAATTTGTGTTGTAGCGATTACATCCCCTGCCTTAACAAGTTGATTATTCTTTACTTGTAATTCAGTATGTGTTGAACCATGACTAGAGTCAGATATAGTGTCTCTTCTTACTAAGATAGATTCCAAAATGACTAAACTTAATCTATTTATTGATTTATCACTCTTATCTTGACTTGACTCAACATCAATGGTCATCTGAGGTGTAGCATCAAAGCTTTCTAAACTTAAATGAGTTTTAAGAAGTTCTACGCCCTCCACAGATTTTATTAATTCGCCATCCTTATAAGTAAGCCTTTGAATAGCTTTTAAACCTAATGAAGGTCCCTTTTCCTGTACAACATGAGTTAATTCAGGTAATTCTGCTTCATCTGGAATTGTAAATTCTTCTACGGTTCGTAAAAGTAAACCTTTACTTGTTGATGTTTCTAATTTTTGAACGAAAAGTATTTCATTATTTTCTACACCATCTAAAATTTTTTCGCCTGGATTAACTAATTTCCCTTCTTCAGTAAATCTGCTCAAAATCTCTTCATCATCACACTCATGAAAAGTTCCATTTCTAACGGTGATTTCACGCAAGATATCATTTTTTTGAGTAACTGTGACAATCCCAGATGTTTGACTAAATATATCTTTAACTACTTCAGTACCTGCTTCAATCCATTTCATATCCTCGATCATAAGTAGGGATATATCTTTATTTATTTCATGTGTCTCTTGAGGTATCCAAAGCAGTGTGCCACCTTGACTAACTTCGAAACCATTTTTAGATGACCTCGCTTTTTTAACACTTAACCCTGGGGCATATTTTACCAATCCGCCAGTTTTTGTTCTAAACCTCTCATCAGCTAAGTCAGCAATAATTTCACCGCTACTAACTTTACTCCCAGGAGAAGTATTTAATCGATAAGAAGTACCATCATTAGACTCTAAATGAAATATTTCACCTGAATGAGTAGACTCTTCAAGTAATTTGAAATTACTTAGTAGCATTGAAGTTGTTACTATTTGAACCTCCCTCGAATCTCCAATGGATTCCCTTAAACGAACCTCCCCACCAAACTCACTAAATTGACTTGCTTCAGCTAGAACAGTTCCCTGTTCAACATTTTCTGCTGATGAAATAACAGGTTTAGCATTAGGAGGCAAGTTATAGACATCTCCAGCTAATACCCATAACCTTCCTAATCTTTGTGCTTTCAAAGTAATATTTCCTTGTCTATCTGTTACTTCCTTTGGTTGGATAACTTTGTCATACCTTACTTGCCCAGCCAAGTCGCAAATAACATCTTTTGTTGCTTTCTCGACACTTTTCTTTACAGCACCTGCCATGATTTGAGCAACAGTAATATCAGAATCTATTTCTTGTCCATCCTCTACAAATAAAAGAGATCCACTTGTTACTTCAATTTTTTGGGCTTTGTTGGAGTTACTTCCAGAAGGAATAATTTTTAATAAAAAGTCAACTTCTGCTTGTTTAGCTTCTACTCCATGAGGAGTTCTATATCCTCTAATCTTTGCTTTTGAGCTAAATTCAACCTTACCCTCAATTTTAGATCTTACTACTCCGCTTTCTGCGGTAGATACCCCTCCAGTATGAAAGGTTCTCATAGTTAATTGAGTACCAGGTTCTCCAATTGATTGAGCAGCAATAATTCCTACAGCTTCTCCTAAATCAACTAAATGATTATGAGCTAAAGCCCATCCGTAGCATTTCCTGCAAACTGAACGGTTCGCCTCACAAGTTAATGGGGATCTAATATTAACTTTTGAGATTAATGATTTCTCTATAAGATTTGAAATCGAAGGGTCTATCGCAGTGTTCTTTGGAATAATAAGACTACCTTCAGAATCCAAAATATCTTCTGCAGAAAGTCTTCCAATAAGTCTTGAACCAAATTTGCCATCTTCAGCCTCTACAATTATTGAACGTTCTGTTCCGCAATCCTCTTCTCTTACAATTACATCTTGGGCCACATCAACCAATCTTCTTGTCAAATAACCTGAATCAGCTGTT
>JAOOLH010000004.1 GCA_028408675.1 Prochlorococcus sp. AH-716-K03
TTCCTGCTAAAGCACATATATTTTTTACAGCTCATGGAGTTCCAAAGAGTTATGTCGAGGAAGCAGGGGATCCATACAAAGAACAAATTGAAGATTGTTCATTACTAATTATCAATGAACTTGAAAAATATTTAGGCCATAGCAATTCATATACGCTCTCCTATCAAAGCAGAGTTGGTCCTGTTGAATGGCTTAAACCTTACACTGAAGAAGTTTTAACTGATCTTGGAAAAGCTAAAGTAAAAGATTTGATTGTAGTCCCTATTAGTTTCGTAGGAGAACATATTGAAACTTTACAGGAAATTGATATAGAATATAAAGAAATTGCTGAGAAAGCAGGGATCGTTAATTTTAGGAGAGTAAAAGCTTTAAATACTCATCCTACCTTTATTGAAGGTCTGAGTGATCTTGTTATTTCCAGCCTAGAAGAACCAATCGTTAATATAGAGAAAGCTTCTGAGTTGCCTGAGAAAGTTAAACTTTATCCTCAGGAAAAATGGCAATGGGGTTGGAACAATAGTTCGGAAGTTTGGAATGGCAGGGTCGCAATGATTGTTTTCCTGATACTTTTTATTGAACTAATATCAGGTTCTGGACCTCTTCATAAATTAGGTATTTTATAAATCATAATAATGCTTAAATTTTTAAACTTTTATCAAAAATTATTTAATTTTCAATGTAATTTCTGACATTACGTTTCTAAAATGAGCAAAAATATTTAATTAAGTTTAAAATTTATATAGTTTTAGTTTCTTTAGTGACTCTTACTTCGACACCTTTATCAAAAGGTGATTCAGAAAAAAAATACCCAAGATGGATCACAGGTGCTGAAGCACTTATGGATTCACTAAAAATTCATGATGTAAAAGTAATATTCGGATATCCAGGTGGTGCCATACTTCCTATTTATGATGCGGTACATAAAGCAGAAAGTGATGGATGGTTAAAACACTTCATGGTGAGACATGAACAGGGCGGTTCCCATGCTGCCGACGGATATGCTAGAGCAACTGGTGAGGTAGGGGTTTGTTTCGGAACTTCAGGCCCAGGGGCTACAAATTTAGTAACGGGTATCGCAACCGCTCAAATGGATTCAGTTCCATTGGTAGTAGTCACAGGCCAAGTACCTAGACCTGCTATTGGAACTGATGCTTTTCAGGAGACCGACATCTTTGGAATAACACTTCCTATAGTAAAACATTCCTGGGTTATAAGAGATCCTTCTGATATTGCGAAGATAGTTTCAGAAGCTTTTTTTATTGCATCTTCAGGAAGACCTGGACCAGTTTTAATTGATATACCAAAAGATGTGGGTCAAGAATTTTTTAATTATGAAAGAGTTTTGCCAGGTGAGATAATTCCCAAAGGCTTTAAAAGGAATTGTGAAATTAACGACTCTGATATCAACCAAGCGATTGAATTGATTAAAGAATCTGCAAAACCTTTGCTTTACGTTGGAGGTGGTGCGATATCTTCAGGTGCTCATAAGGAAGTAGAAACCTTAGCTAAGAATTATCAAATCCCTGTTACTACTACTTTAATGGGTAAAGGAGCGTTTGATGAAAAAGATTGCTTATCAGTAGGAATGTTGGGGATGCATGGAACCGCATATGCAAACTTTGCAGTCACAGAATGTGATCTGTTGATTGCTATAGGCGCTAGGTTTGATGATAGGGTAACTGGTAAATTAGACACATTCGCTCCATCTGCAAAGGTTATTCATATTGATATAGATCCTGCAGAAGTTAATAAAAATAGACGTGTTGATGTTGCAATTTTGTCTGATGTGGCTCTTGCTCTCTCAAAAATTAATGAAAAATTTTTAATTAATAAAAAAACCAGTAATACCAAAAATTGGTTAGAAAAAATCAATTTTTGGAAAAATAAGCATCCATTACTTGTTCCCCCAGAAGAAGGGGAAATATATCCTCAAGAAGTTCTTTTGAAAGTAAGGGATTTTGCTCCTGACGCCTTTATAACAACAGATGTAGGTCAACATCAAATGTGGGCTGCTCAATATCTTAGAAATGGCCCTAGAAGATGGGTTAGTAGTGCAGGTCTTGGCACGATGGGTTTTGGGTTGCCTGCAGCTATGGGAGTTAAGGCTGCCCTTCCTAATGAAGACGTTATCTGTATTGCTGGAGATGCAAGTGTTTTGATGAATATACAAGAATTAGGTACTTTATCTCAATATGATTTGAAAATTAAATTAGTGATCATAAATAATCGCTGGCAAGGTATGGTAAGACAGTGGCAAGAAAGCTTTTATGATGAAAGATATTCTTCCTCTGATATGAGTTGCGGAGAACCAGATTTTGTTAAACTCGCAGAATCCTTCGGTGTTAAAGGGTTTTTGATCACAGAACGGAAACAATTAGAAAATGAGTTTAAAGCCGCTTTAGATTTTGATGGTCCAGCCTTAATTAATGTTCGAGTAAGGAGAGGGGAAAATTGTTATCCAATGGTTCCTCCTGGTAAAAGCAACGCACAAATGGTGGGTTACGTTAATAGCAATAATTGATTTTGTATATTAATTTAAAATTAATAACCCATTTAATTTAAACTATAAATTACTTCAAAATTGAAAAAAATTATTTTATTATTGATAATTTTTTTTCTAATTGTATCGAATCCAATTAGATCTTATTCTGCTGAAATACTCCAGATAAATAATTCTAATAGCATTCTTGTTGGAGATCAAAATAGAGATCTTGCAATCAAATTGTTTTGTGTAGATATTCATGATGTAGAAGATGAAGAAATAGCTACTAATCTACTTAAGAGAGAATTTCCGAGAGGCAGTAAAGTAAAAATAAAACCAATGGGTTTTAGAAAAAATATATTGATTGCTAAAGTTTTTAATATTAGTGAAACTAAAGAAATGTCAGAGTTGTTAATTGCAAATGATTTGACTAAAGAAAGCTGTCAAAATTAAAAATTAACTATGAACTTATAAAGGTCCATTGCCTTGAAGGGGTCTTAGATCTTCTCCAAGAAAAAAATTCATGATTTGAATCAAATGTACATAAGTTTGAGATATCTATATTTGAATTAGGTATATTTTCATCTAGGAGTTGAATATAAGCATATTTTTTTAGATTTAAGTGTACTGAAGTCTTTTTTTGTAATTCCAACAAAATTCTACGATCATCTGGGCGGGATATTGATTTTTTATGAGCAGTTTGTTTGTGAAAATTTTGTAGAGTTTTATTATCTATGAGGTAGTTTTTCTTTGATATTGATGGCCCGATCGCGACCAGTAGATCTTCATTTGAACAACCTTTACTGTAAAGTTTTTTGATAAGATTTTTTATTATTTTAATTTCTAAACCCTTTCTTCCGCAATGTATAGCAGCGACGCATCTTTTTCTTTTGTCAGCAAACAAAATTGGCATACAGTCCGCTGTATAAATCCATAAAGTTTGATTTTGTTTATCATTTATTAAGCCATCCGCTTCGACTTTTTCATTCCCTTCGGTCTTTGTTCCGAAAACTATTCTATTACTGTGAATTTGATTTAAAACACAATCTCTATTGTTTTTATTAATGTAATTCGATAAAAAGGATAGCTTGATTTCAGAACTTGTTTTTGTAAAAAAACCATGTTTAAAATTATTTTTAAAAAGAAGAGGAGATAAATAGTATTTAAAATATTTGTCTTTTAAAGTAAATCCATGTTCTTGATAACACTTTTGGTTATGAGCCATAGTATTTTTATGAAATTAGTTCAATATCTCTTAAGATCCAGAATCCTGCGAATTCTTCAATAAAAGGTGTTGATTGAATGGAAATAAACTGATAACCAAACGAATTATTTTTAGTTTGACTGAATTTATGATTTAACGCCTCTGCATCTTTTTCTGATAAATCTGTTACTAACCATTTGTTATCCTCTGAGGCTTCAAGGATGAGTTGGTTTTTTTCAATTTGCAGCTTGACTGGCTCTAGACTACTAAACCAAGCTGCAAGAGCTAATGATCTGTCTTTACTAAAAAGTCTAAGACCCGGGACTAAGTTTTTATTTTTTAACGATTCATGAATCGGGAAAATATCCCCAAATTCAATTGGCCAATTTTGAGCAGATTTTAATTCTTCAATAGATATTTCTGATATTGTCAATGCATCCCCTCTAACAGCCTCAGGCAAAGGTTTAGCTTCATTTTCAACATTAGATGTAAATGTTGGAGCCAATACTCCCCTAACATATCCATTTTCAAGAGGATAAACCTCTTTTTCGAGAAATTCGATTCTGTCGAATAATTCATAAGTCCTTCTGCTAACAAGGGCCTCAATGCCAAGATTTTCAATAGATTTCTTAATTATTGATTTCATTGATGCTCTCCAAAATCTAATTTTTGGTGGCTTTGCCCAACCTTTTTTTTCGGCTTCAGTCAAAGCCTCACTTAATGATTTAGTAAGCCATATCGAATTAACTTCGTTTGCTGGGCATATTTTATTCCAAAGAAATTTATCCTCTGTTTTGAAACTCTTTGAAGACGAAATTATTAATTCCCATCTTTTTTTACCATTTTTTTCAATAATTGGTCTCGAATAATAGTCCAGTTCCCAATCTGATATTTTTAAGTTTTGATTTGAAGTTATTTTTTTATTAAGAGTCATTTTCTAAATCTTTTTTATCGAAAAGTGCCTTGGTTTTTAAAGCTCTTTCAGAGGCTTCAATCATAACTTTGTCTTTGTCAACTATTAACTCTCCTGGAGAGTTTTCTAATAATGCAGTATTTAGACCAATTCTTCCTCTCTCCAGATCAATTTCTGTGATAAGGGCCTTGATAATCTCACCCTCCCTAAAGATTTCTCTTAAATTACGAATTGATCCATTTGTTAGGGAAGATTGATGAAGAAGCCCACTAGCACCTCCCAAATCAACAAAGAAGCCGTATGGTTTTATTGCTAAAACTTCACCCTCGATTAATTGTCCTAATTTTAGATCTGCAAATTTAGAAACTAGTAGTGCTTTTTTTTCTGACAAAACAAGTTTCCGTGACTCTGGATTAACTTCTAAAAATGCAACTTTTAAAGTTTTACTCACTAAAGATTGATAATCTTGGCCATCTTCAAGTTGTGATCTTGGGATAAAGCCTCTTAATCCATCTACATCGCAGGTAAGCCCACCTCTATTAAATCCGTTAATTATGACTTGAATTAATTCTCCATTTTTTGCAGAACTGGCAACTTTTTCCCAACTTTGTCTAAGAATTAATGCTCTTGCACTAACAGTAACCATCCCATCTGCATTTTGCTCTTTAATAACTAAAACTTCCATTTCTAGACCGATGGTGAATTTTTCTTTGAAATTAGTAATCACACCAAGGCCACATTCTTTTTTCGGCATAAAACCTGGTGCTTTACCACCAATATCTATGTATAATCCATCACTTTCTAAAGCTATGACTTTGCCCTTAATTACTTCTCCTGTTGCACCAATTGGCTCATTCTCATTTAGTGCTTCTAAAAAGGCACTTTCATCAAAATCAAATTCATCGACCTTTCTTTCAATTGTAAAATTTTGTTCCTCATCTTGAGAGTCAATAGATTTTGTTGGCTCTCGATAACTTTTGTTTTCAAAGTTAATATTTGAGGAATTGTTTTCTTGCTCTTCATTTATTGGTTCCTTAATACTTTGAGGCTTTATGGCTGTTATCTCTTTTTTGATTTCTTTTGAAAGGCTTTGTTTTTCATCCAAAATTTCTTTTTTATTACTATCACAATCTTTTTTACTAATATGAAGAACCTGAATAGGTTTCTTAACATCTTTCTTATTGCCCTTAATTTTGTTATCAATTTGGGCATCCTTATCACTAACTCCCTTCATAGGTAAAATAAGAATAAATTATTAACATATTCTAAATGTTAGAACTCACAATTAAAAATAATGAACTTTAAATCAATACCTAGTGAATTTGAATATTTATCATGGCCCGAGGTTAAAAATATATCAAAAGATAAAAGATCTACCATCATTTGGCCATTTGGAGCAGTAGAACAACATGGTCCACATTTACCTTTAGCCACTGATAGTATTTTTGTCGATGAGATCATTTGCGAAGTTTTAAAATTGATTCCTTCTGACAAACCTATAAAAAAACTTCCAACTCAATATTTAGGCTTTTCTCCAGAACATAAGGGATTTGATGGAACTATTTCCTTATCTTCAAAATTAATAACCTCAATGATAATGGAAGTGGGTGTTCAATTAGCTGATATGGGTTTTAAAAGATTGATATTGATTAATGCTCATGGTGGGCAAATTTCTTTACTAAATACAGCAGCAAGAGAATTAAGAAGTATCGCTCCAAATCTCTCAGTTTTCCCATGTTTTTTATGGAAGGGTGTTTATGGATTAAGTGATTTGTTAACAAAAAATGAGATTGAAAATGGATTACATGCCTCTTTAGCTGAAACGAGTTTGATGATGGCTTTAAAATTAGAGCTTGTTGGAGATGAAAGACCTTGCGAAGGCATTGAAAGTCAAATTCCAGAGGGTTGGAGCTTGGAAGGAAATGCTCCAACTGCTTGGCTGACTAAAGATCTAAGTAAGTCTGGAGTTATAGGTGATAGCAGAGGCTCAAATATAGACCTAGGCAAAAGTTTAAAAAGTTTATTAATAAATCATTGGTACGAAATAATTCTTAACCTCATGAACTCAGACTGGCCTAATTAAAACTAAATAAAGATTGTATAGTTAATAACTTGGTTTAACAATTGAAAATATTTTCATCATATTTAAATAAACTCACTATAATTATGTAAAAATAACTTATATTGAGTTAAAGATTATTGACATGCAAACACTCGAATCTAATAAAAACACTAATTTAGACAATTCTATAGATCTTCCCGATTTTACAACTGATAGGTATAAGGACGCTTACAGCAGAATAAATGCAATTGTTATTGAGGGTGAGCAAGAAGCACATGATAACTACATTTCTTTGTCAACTCTTATACCTACTGAATTGGAAGAACTAACCAAATTAGCAAAAATGGAGCTCAAGCATAAAAGAGGTTTTACTGCATGTGGAAGAAACCTTGGTGTTCAAGCAGATATGGATTTTGCTAAAGAATTTTTTTCCAAATTGCATGGTAATTTTCAAATTGCTCTAGAGCAAGGCAAAACTACTACTTGCTTATTGATACAGGCAATTTTAATTGAAGCTTTCGCTATTTCTGCCTACCACGTATACATAAGAGTTGCTGATCCTTTTGCAAAAAAAATCACCCAAGGTGTTGTTAAAGATGAATATCTCCATCTAAATTATGGTCAAGAATGGCTAAAAGAAAATTTAGCTACTTGTAAAGATGAGCTAATGGAAGCGAATAAGGTTAATCTTCCATTGATTAAGAAGATGTTAGATCAAGTTGCTGATGATGCTTCAGTTTTAGCTATGGACAGAGAAGAATTAATGGAGGAATTCATGATTGCATATCAGGACACACTACTTGAAATAGGTTTGGATAATAGAGAAATTGCAAGAATGGCAATGGCAGCAATTGTTTAATTTATTTTAAATTTAATTAGTCTATTTAATAATAATTTTTATCAGTTTGGTTAATAGCTCTGTGCTATTGTTCATATCAATATATAGATTCCATTAATAAGTTATTCAATGTTTGGGCTAATAGGTCATTCAACAAGTTTTGAAGATGCAAAAAAAAAGGCTTCAATGTTAGGCTTTGATCATATTGCCGATGGTGATTTAGATGTTTGGTGCACAGCTCCACCTCAACTAGTTGAAAATGTCGAGGTTAAAAGTGCTACAGGTATATCAATTGAGGGTGCTTATATTGATTCATGTTTCGTTCCTGAAATGCTTTCAAGATTTAAAACAGCAAGAAGAAAAGTATTGAATGCCATGGAATTGGCTCAAAAAAAAGGTATTAATATAACTGCATTGGGAGGGTTTACTTCTATAATTTTTGAGAATTTCAATCTCCTTCAACACAAGCAAATTAGAAACACTTCATTAGAGTGGGAAAGATTCACAACTGGGAATACTCATACTGCATGGGTTATTTGCAGGCAATTAGAAATGAATGCTCCCAAAGTAGGCATTGATCTTAAAAATGCAACTGTTGCAGTTGTTGGGGCGACGGGAGATATAGGAAGCGCTGTTTGTCGATGGTTAATAAATAAAACAGGCATTGGGGAACTTCTCTTGGTTGCCAGGCAACAAGAACCCTTGGCTTGTTTACAAAGAGAATTAGATGGAGGAACTATCAAAAATTTAGATGAGGCATTACCTGAAGCAGATATTGTTGTGTGGGTTGCAAGTATGCCAAAAACTATGGAAATCGATACGAAAAAACTTAAAAAACCATGTTTAATGATTGATGGTGGCTATCCAAAGAATTTAGACGAAAAATTCCAGGGCAATAACATACACGTCTTGAAAGGAGGTATAGTAAGATTCTTCAATGATATTGGTTGGAATATGATGGAATTAGCGGAAATGCAAAATCCTCAGAGGGAGATGTTTGCATGTTTTGCAGAAGCTATGATCTTAGAGTTTGAAAAATGTCATACTAATTTTAGCTGGGGAAGAAACAATATTTCTCTTGAAAAAATGGAGTTCATTGGTGCCGCTTCTATTAAACATGGATTCTCTGCTATTGGTCTGGATAAGATGCCTAAAGTAGTAGCTGTTTGATCATGCCAAGACGTTATCTTCTCGATTTTGAAAAACCTCTTGTAGAGCTTGAGAAGCAAATAGAACAAATCAGAGAACTAGCTAGAGATTCTGAAGTTGATGTTAGTCAACAGCTATTACAACTAGAAACTCTGGCTACAAGAAGAAGGGAGGAAATTTTCAAGTCCCTCACTCCTGCCCAAAAAATTCAAGTAGCTAGACATCCACAAAGACCAAGCACTTTGGACTTCATTCAAATGTTTTGTGACGATTGGATTGAATTACATGGGGACAGGAATGGAGGAGATGATATGGCGCTAATTGGAGGTATAGGTTCAATAAATAGTAAATCTGTGCTTTTGTTAGGTCATCAGAAAGGTAGAGATACGAAAGAAAATGTTGTTAGAAACTTTGGCATGGCTAAACCTGGGGGTTATAGAAAAGCTTTGAGGTTAATGCAGCATGCTGATAGATTCTCTTTGCCGATTCTTACTTTTATTGATACTCCTGGAGCATATGCGGGACTCTCTGCTGAAGAGCAAGGTCAAGGTGAGGCCATAGCAAGAAATTTGAGAGAAATGTTTGGTTTTGAAGTTCCAATAATTGCTACTATTATTGGAGAAGGAGGTTCTGGAGGCGCTCTGGGTATTGGAGTGGCTGATAGGTTGTTAATGTTTGAACATAGTGTTTATACTGTTGCCAGTCCTGAAGCTTGTGCCTCTATTCTCTGGAGAGATGCTGCAAAAGCTTCTGAAGCTGCAAGCGCATTAAAAATTACAGGTAAAGACCTTGTTGAATTAGGAGTGATAGACGAAGTTTTACCGGAACCTGCAGGTGGAAATAATTGGGCACCTATAGATGCTGGGAATACTCTAAAAAGAGCTATAGAGAAACAACTTGATGAATTATTGGAGTTGAGTACTGAGGAACTTTTAGAACAAAGATATGCAAAATTTAGGATTTTGGGAAAATTTATTGAAGCAAAAAATATCAATGAACTACAAAAAGAATTATCTCAAGAAACTGAATAAATTGAAGTTAGCATTCATCACAGGAGTCACTAAAGGAATTGGAAGATCCACCGCAATTACTTTTGCAAAAGCTGGTTGGGATTTAATTTTACTTTCAAGAGATTTAGAGATGATGGAGATATTAAGAGATGAGTTATCAGAAACTCAGGTAAAGATTAATTTAGTAAAGTGTAATTTATCTAATGAATATGAAATAGAAAATTCTATAAAAGAATCAATAAACAAATATGGGATCCCTTCCGTTTTGATAAATAATGCGGGAAGTGCTTTTAATGGGAATTTAGTAGAAATGTCCCTAAAAAAATGGCAAGAAATAATTCAAATTAATCTCACAAGTGTTTTTCAGATATGTAGTTTAATTGTCCCCAAAATGCGAAAAAATGGAGGTTTGATTGTTAATGTTAGTAGTCATGCTTCTTATAATCCTTTCCCTCAGTGGGGCGCTTATTGTGTATCAAAATCGGCTCTCGCAATGTTTACTAAGTGTCTCAGAGAGGAGGAGAGATCTAACTCGATTAGAGCTTGTACAATTACTTTAGGTTCAGTTAATACACCTCTTTGGGACTCGGAATCAATTAAATCAGATTTTGATAGATCATCTATGCTTTCTTCAAATAACGTCTCAAATACAATCCTATTTATAGCTGAACAACCAGAATCACAAATAATAGAAGATCTTACTCTTATGCCTTCAGGAGGAGCTTTTTAAGCTTAAATCAATAATTTCCAAAATAGATAAAGTGATTATTTTTAGCTATGAACTAACCCGATTGAACATTAGAATGTGATATAGTGTGTAAGCAAATAAGCCCAAGATAGATACAGTTAATTAAGTTTCATACTATTTTTCTGTTAAGAATTTCATGACTTCTACATTACCCAACGATAATATTAAAAATTTTGATGAACAGATTACTAATAAATTAATCTCAGAAATAATTAGGGATCGCATTAAGAGTAAAGGCACAAGATTTAGTGCAAATGATAATATTGCTGATTTTATTAACCCAGGGGAACTAGAAATTCTTGAAAAAGAGGTAGCCTCCAGAATCAAAGATTTACTTAAGTCTTTAGTCATTGATGTTGATAATGACCACAATACTCAAGAGACAGCAGAAAGAGTATCTAAAATGTACTTAAACGAGGTTTTTAAAGGTAGATATTATGAACAACCAAAAGTTACAAGTTTCCCAAATGATAAGAACCTTGATGAAATTTATACTGTTGGACCAATAACAGTAAGATCTGCCTGCTCACATCATTTAGTTCCAATATTAGGAGAATGTTGGATAGGAATTAAACCAGGTAATAAAGTCATAGGACTGTCCAAGTTCGCTAGAGTGGCAGATTGGGTATTCTCTAGACCACATATTCAAGAAGAGGCGGTAATGATTCTTGCAGATGAAATAGAAAAATTATGTGAGCCTAAAGGTCTTGGCATAATAGTAAAAGCACAACATTACTGTATGAAATGGAGGGGGGTTAAAGAACCGAATACAAGTATGATTAATTCAGTAGTAAGAGGTGATTTTAGACATGACATAAGCCTAAAACAAGAATTTTTTGAACTAGTTAAACAACAATCTTCTAATAATAATTACTAAAAAAAATATTTTTTTATTTCTTTAATAATCATCCTAACTTTATTTATATCCTTTATTCCAGGGGAAACTTCTACACTGCTCGAAATGTCTATTCCATTGGGTTTAATTTTTTTTGAAATTTCATCTATCCAATCTTTAGAAACACCTCCAGCAAGCCACCAAGGTTTACTAAAAGTTAGATCCTCTAAATATGTTTGTTTTATTCGCTTCCCAGAACCTCCATATGATTCTTGGCTCCATGAATCCAAAAGTATTGCATCTATAAAATTTTCATAGGGTTTAATCTTTGCAAGATCGGTTTTGCTTTTTATCCTAAAAGCTTTCCATAATCGAATGTTTGGAACTTTTTTCTTTAATTGTTGGCAGTAATCAATATCCTCATCTCCATGAAGTTGAATTGTATTTTCATTTGGCTCTCCTAAGAAATTTTGAATAATTGAATCAATGGGGCTATTTTTTACAACTGAAACTCTATCAATATTTGGATATAAATCTTTTATAGTCTTAAATATTTGTTTTTTCTTTTCTGGTGAAATATATCTTGGGGATTCATCAACAGAAATGATGCCAATTGCATTAGTTCCTAATTCAGCGACTTCCATAGCTTGCTCTATGGATGTTATTCCACAAATTTTAACTAAAGTTTTGGTCTTAAGCATATCTTTATCCTAAAGGTAGAATTAATATTATTTATTAATATAACGGAGATTTTTTTTGAAGAGTTTGCAAATTTTTAAAATACGGGGGATTCCCTTTAAAGTACATCCCTATTGGTTTGCAATCCTTTTTTTATTCTCTTGGAGTATTTCTAATCAAGTTAATTTAACTTCTGGTCAAATTTACACTATCCAGGAAGCTTGGTTAATTGGTTTCTTAACTTCTTTTTCGTTATTAAACACGATTATATTCCATGAGGTCTTTCATACTTTTGTGTCTTTAAGTCAAGGAGTAAAAATAAGAACAATTACTTTTTACTTCCTTGGGGCAATTTTACAAATAGATAAGGACTGTCAAACCGCTATTGGTAATATAAAAATTGCTATTGTAAGGCCCTTCCTGTGTTTTTTTACGGCATTACTACTTTTTTCGATAAGCTATTTAAGTCAATCCAATGAACAATTAATCATAAATATAGTTAACAGAGTGGCAGTATTAAATCTTTTTCTAGGCTTTTTAAACCTTATCCCCATAGGATCATTGGATGGAGGAAGTTTATTAAAGAGTATTATTTGGTATTTTTCAGGGAGTAAATATAAGGGGAGGAATTTTTTAAATAAATTAACTTTATTATCATCTTCATTAGTGTTTGTAATTGGTGTTATATGTTTATTTAGTTTCAATTTTTACTATGGTTTATTACTTACTTTTTTAGGGTTATTTGGAATTAATTCATCCAAATCTGAAAATCAATTTTTTAAAATTGAGAATATTCTTAAATCAAGTAAAGTTTCTGATCTCAAATTAAAGCCATTAAGAAAAATCGAATTTAACTCAAATTTGGTGGAATTAAATAATCTAGTTAAAAATAAAAATAAAAACGAAGATAAATATTTATTTTTGACTAATAGTGGAAGATGGGATGGTTTTATTGAAGAGAAGATTTTAAAATCTGTCTCAGTAAAAAAATGGAATAGCACTTTTGTTGAGGAATTTAAGAAGCCTATTAACAAATTTGTAAGCATAAATAGTAGTACTGAATTATGGAAATTAATAGAAAAAATAGAGAAAACTCAAGAAGGCATTTTACTAGTAATCAATTCTGCTCATATGCCACTAGGGATTGTTGACAGAAATAAAATTGGTTATTTTGTCTTTTATAAATTAGGCCTAACTCTACCTTCTAATTTAATTAATAAATTCAATAAAAAGAATCAGTACCCATTAGGTATTGAATTACCTAAGATCATAAAATTAATGAGACAGAAGGGAGATATTGAATAAATTATTCAAGTCAGATTAAATCTTTAATTTCATTTTTTTTATAATTGATATTTTCAATCTTCAGATTTGATTTAGTTTCTAAAAATGAATTTCTCAAATATTTAATTATTTTCTCATTAGTAAGACTTAAATCAATCGATGGGGGTGGTTCTTCTCCAAATAACTTGATCCATAATTCTCTAGGAGGTTTGAGTTGTATTTCACCATGTTGAAGGAACGCCCCTTTCTTCCTGTATTGTGCACTTCCTATCCTTTTAAATCCAAATTGATCAACCAAATCAGAAACGTATGATGATCCAAAACAGTTTTCTTTTATTAGTGATTTTTTTAAATGACCTCTTGCTAAAGGCAAACCTAATTCATTAAAACTTTTAATTAACCAATTGTTCACAAGCTCATAACTGAAGCTTTTATAAGAGTTCTTTTTAAACGTTAAAGCATATGTTATGCCTCCGGAGTGAAGTACCGCTCCACCTCCTGAAGGCCGTCTCACTATTTTAATAACACCTTTTTCTAATAGCTTTTCCCAATGAATTGGAATTTCTTTTTGATGATAACCTATGGAAATCCAACTTCCTTCCCAATGATAGAACCTTAGAGTAAAAAGAATTTCAACTTCGGAAATAGTCTTGTCTAAAAAATGCAAATCTAAAGCCATTTGTTGAACTCCAGATAATTTCAATGTTGAAATAATTAAAGCCTGATTATCTATTCTCAAAATTATTTTAATTTAATTAAGTAACAGCATTTTGTAATAGTGTATCAATTTTTCACTTTTAGGTAGAGAATATAGAAAATAAATTTATTTATTATGGAGCCATCTCAATCAATTAATTTAATTGCACTAAGCCTAATTGTAGTAATTCATGCAGGAGTATTGGCTTTAAGGCTTGGCATAAGTTTAGGTAGAACATAAAAAACTTATTTTGATTCCCAAAAAGTTTTATGGTATTAATTAAAAAGACTTTAAATTTTAAGTCTTTTAAAAGAAATACCAAAATATTTTGCCTAAACATCCATATAAAAGTAGTACTAGGGATAAAAGATCTTTGGCATCTACTATACAACTTAATTATGAAGAGCAAGAAGATTTTGTAAGCGCTGTTTCTCTTGGTTTAAAAGTTTGTTTTTCTCTTTTAGCAATAGTTAGTTTAATAAAAATTGGACATAGCTCAAAAGTTAGAATAACTAGATTGAGGGAGATTAAAGATTCTTATTTATACGAAAAATCAAGGTTTGAGCGTTTAAGTCGTAGATTTGATAATTTAATCTCTATTGAAGGTGAGCAAAGATTTATGAAGGATCAAGATCAAATGATTTCTAGAGACATAATCAGAGTAATATGGCGTTGATAAGTATGATTATAAAGTCATTTAATTATCAAATTCTTAATTAATTTTTTATAACTAGTGGGAAAGAGTATTAAAGGTTTAGTTTTAATAACAGGAACAACATCAGGAGTAGGATTAAATACCTTAAAACCTTTGTTGAGATTTGGTTGGGAAGTTATTGCAGTAAATCGCTCAAATAAAAGGGCATTCGAAATAGCTCAGAAATCCTTGACAGATTCCGAAATGAAAAATATTAATTTTATAGAAATTGATTTATCTAATCTAGATGATGTAAGAAATGGTTGTAGTGAAATATTAAAAAAATTTAAAAAACCTATAAATTCTATTATTTGTAATGCTGCAGTTTATAAACCAAGATTACGGAAGCCTGAAAGGTCTCCTCAAGGATTTGAAAATTCTATGGCAGTTAATCATTTTGGACATTTTTTATTGATGCATATTCTTCTAGATAATATTTTGTCCTCTGAAAAAGAAATTGATTTAAATGGTAGAACTACTAAATTCAAGCCAAGAATAACAGTATTAGGGACTGTTACCGCAAACTATTCAGAACTAGGTGGAAGAATTCCGATACCTGCTCCAGCTGATCTTGGTAATTTAGCTGGATTTAAAAATGGATTTTTATCTCCAATTAGCATGGCAAATGGAAAAAGATTTAAACCAGGGAAAGCATATAAAGATAGCAAGCTTTGTAATATGATATCGGTACAGGAATTATCAAAAAGATATTCTAAAGAGAGAATAATTATTAATTCTATATATCCTGGATGTGTTGCCGAAACAAAACTCTTTAGAGATACTCCTTGGCTGTTTAGATTTCTATTCCCAATCTTTCAAAAATTTATCACAAAAGGATATGTATCTCAAAGATTAGCGGGTGAAAGAGTTGCTCAAGTAGCTACTTTAAAAGAATACGCAAAACCGGCGGTTCATTGGAGTTGGGGGAATCGCCAAAAATTGGGGAGAAAAGCTTTTTCTCAAAAATTGTCAAACAGAATTATTGATACAGAGATCTCAAGACAAACTTATGAATTAACTAGAAAATTGGTTGGCTTAGATTAGAGGAGTTAGTCAAATCCCAATAAATCAAAAATCTCTCTATCTTTCAGTGGAGTTCCTTCAAGTGGCTCTACATTCTCTAGCATGTTTTTAGCGAGTGATAAATATTCATTTTGCACCTCAATTACATCTTCAGTTGGTTCCATTTCGAAAATAGTACATTTTTTGAGCCTTGATCTTCTAATAGCATCTACATCTTTAAAATGAGCCATGGTTTTTAAACCAGTTCTATTATTAAACTTATCAATTTGATCTGTATCTTTGGATCTATTTGCTACTACTCCACCTAATCTGACTTTGTAGTTCTTTGCTTTAGCTTTAATTGCAGAAACAATTCTATTCATCGCAAATATTGAATCAAAGTCATTGGCAGTAACAATAAGACAGTAATTAGCGTGTTGCAGGGGTGCTGCAAAACCACCGCAAACAACATCTCCTAAGACATCAAAAATAACTACATCTGTGTCTTCCAGCAAATGATGCTCTTTTAAGAGCTTTACTGTTTGTCCTGTTACATATCCACCGCAACCCGTGCCTGCGGGAGGACCTCCACTCTCAACGCACATTACTCCATTAAAGCCTTCAAACATAAAGTCGGTTGGTCTTAGTTCCTCGCTATGAAAATCCACTTCTTCAAGGATATCAATGACAGTTGGAACCATTTTATGAGTCAGGGTAAAAGTACTGTCATGCTTGGGATCGCACCCTATTTGTAAAACTTTTTTCCCTAATTTTGAGAATGCCGCAGAAAGGTTTGAGGATGTTGTGGACTTGCCAATACCTCCTTTACCGTAAACAGCGATTACTAATGCTCCTTCCTCAATATTTACTTTTGGATCTTGCTTGACTTGAACACTGCCTTCTCCATCAAGGGGTTTATTTATTGTACTTGTCATTTAAAGCTAGAATTAACACGTTAATAAATACATTCTTGCAGGTATATGCTTCTAGAAATGTATTTCTCAACAAATAGTTATTTATTAAGATTAAAGATACAAGATATATGTTTATAACTAAATATTCTGGGATTTTTATAGGCTTTATGAGTGTAAATACTCATGCTAGAATAACAATCTATTTATAAGGATTAGCCGAAATAGGCCTTTGCGTCGTAAAGGGTCTCTTCGGTAATTTCAGGAAGACCTTTCGAGAGAGCATATTTCTCAGTATTTGATTTAACTTTACCTCTTACAAAAAATGGAACTTTTGTAAGTTCTGCTCTTCCAGAGTCTGTCCAAATTATATCCCCCTTTTTTTGAATATTTATATGCCTTTGCGTATGCTCATCTTCTTTATCCTTGGTACCTTTTGTAGCATTATGACCAAGATGACTTTGATGGCCATCAACGAATTCAAAGTCATGTTTGAACATATCAATAAGATGTTCTTCAAGACCCATCATTAGAGGGTGAACCCAGTCGTCAAAAATTACATTTGCTCCTTCCCATCCCATTTGAGGACTATATCTTGCAGGAACATCTTGAACATGCATGGGAGTACTAATTACTGAGCATGGGATGCCAAGTCTTTTTGCACTGTGCCTCTCCATTTGGGTTCCTAAAACTAATTCGGGGGATGCTTTTTTCATAGCGTCTTCTACTTCTAGGTAGCTATTAGTAATAAGTGCTTCTATATTTAGATCCTTAGCTGTAGATCTTACTTGCCTTGCCATTTCTCTACTATAAGTTCCTAACCCCACCACCTCAAAACCCAATTCATCTTTGGCTATTTTGGCAGCTGCAATAGCATGAGTACCGTCACCAAATATAAAAACCCTTTTCCCCGTCAGGTAATTTGAGTCAACTGATTTTGAGTACCATGGAAGCTTTGATTTGTGCTCTAGTTCCTCTTGATTCGTTAATGGAAGGTCAAGTTTTTCATGAACTTCGTTAATGAAATTAATTGTATTGTTTATTCCAATTGGGATGGTAGTCGTATATTCCATTCCGCAATTGCGCTTAAGCCATTCACAAGAAGTCTCAGCGATCTCTTGATAGAGACAAATATTAATATCAGCATCAGTTAATCTTTCAATATCTTCTGGACTTGAACCGAGTGGTGCAACAACATTAGTATCAATACCTTGTTCTGAAAGTATACGTTGAATCTCGATTACATCATCTCTACATCTAAATCCTAATAATGTAGGACCTAATATATTTACTTTAGGTCTTCGACCTAAAGACTTCCATCTTTTGGGATTAATCTTTTCAATTTCATTCACCTTATCTTTCAAAAGAGTTCTTATTATTTGATAAAAGGTTTCTGAAGCACCCCAGTTTTCTTTTTTGCTGTAGGCAGGCAGTTCAAGGTTAACTATTGGAATATCAAAACCCATACCCTTAGCAAGAGCGCCTGGCTGATCTTGTATTAGTTCAGCAGTACAACTTTCACCTACTAAAAGGGTTTTCGGTTTAAATCTTTCAACTGCCTCAGTAATATTCCTTTTAACTAATTCCGCGGTATCTCCTCCTAAATCTCTAGCCTGAAATGTTGTATAAGTTACGGGTGGTCTTTGACCTCTTCTCTCAATCATTGTGAAAAGAAGATCAGCATAAGTATCTCCTTGGGGAGCGTGAAGAACATAATGAATATCTTTCATTGATGATGCCACTCTCATAGCACCTACATGAGGAGGTCCTTCATATGTCCAAAGAGTTAATTCCATAATTTAATGAGTTGCTAGTGTTTTAGATGTAAGTATTTGATTCCTTTTTAAAGGCCTTGAAAAGAGCCCAGCCAAGTCTGCCGCTTGATCAATTCCATGTATTGGACTAAATACCATTTCGATGGACCACTTAGTACTAATACCTTCCGCTTCAAGTGGATTCGCTAAACCCATTCCGCAAACCACCAGGTCAGGATTAGAGGCCCTTACTCGATCAAGTTGTTTCTCTACATGTTGGCCCTCCACTATTTTTGTATCATCCGGTAATAAATTTAGCTCCTCTCCCATTAAATCTTTATTTAAGTAGGGAGTTCCAACTTCAATTAGATCCATTTCACATTCATTATGTAAAAATCTTGCTAAAGAAATTTCAAGCTGTGATTCAGGTAAAAGGAATAATTTTTTCCCTCTTAATATTTGGGTATGTTTTTCTAGTGCTTTCCTAGCTCTATTGGCTAAAGGAGCAATTACTTCATGAACTTTTAGTTCAGGAATTTTAAAGGCATCAGCTGCAGCTAAAAACCATTTTGTGCTCCCCTCCACACCTAGTGGAAATGGAGCAAAAACTATCTCACAACCTCGATGCTTAAGATCTCTGACTGTATCACTTAAGTAAGGTTGAGTTAATAAAACCTTTGTATTCTTTCCAATCTTTGGTAATTCGGTTGATTGCCTTGGCGGAAAACTTTCAACATTAGTTATCCCAATATTATTGAATATCTTTTTAAATCTATCTTCTACATTATTTGCTAATGTCCCTACTAATAATAATTTCTCATCATCTGTAGATTCCATTAAAGGTACAAGAGCTTTTAATGCTCCATCTTCGCCTTGGGTAAAGGTAGTTTCGATTCCGCTGCCAGAATAGTTTACGAACCTTACTTGACCCAAAAATTTAGTATTTAATTTTTCTGCAACAGTTGCTAGATCAAGTTTAATAACTTCACTAGGGCAAGAACCAACTAGGAAAAGGGTTTTTATTTCAGGCCTTCTAGAAATAAGATCATTGACTACTCTATCGAGTTCTTCATGAGCATCTGCAAGACCTGCTAGATCTTTCTCTTCAAGAATTGCTGTACCGAATCTTGGCTCAGCAAAAATCATAACCCCTGCGGCACTTTGAATTAAATGTGCGCATGTTCTTGAACCTACAACCAGAAAAAATGCATCTGGCATACGTCTGTGCAACCAAACTATTGAAGTTAGGCCACAAAAGACTTCTCTGGGCCCTGTCTCTTTATTAAGATCTACTTTACTCATTAAAATATTTAGAGCTTATTCTTTTAGCTTGCATAAACTTTCGGATTTAAGCAGTAATTGATAAGTTCTCTTACAAAATGTATATATTTAAAAAACTTATATGAATGTTTAAAAACTTTAATAAGAATAATTAAATTAATTTATTTAGTCTAAATTTTAATTACGGTAATAGGAACTTCCTTGCCCTAATTTAGATAATTTCCATACATTTCTAGCTACTTTTGTAGCTAATAATCCACCTCTTTCAATTTTGGATTTACCAGGTTTTGCTCCCATTAAAATTGATACTTCAGAAGTTGTTAAAGGTGCTCCTGTATTAATAGCTAATGCTGTTAACTCTAATCTATCTCTAAGGTTTTTAAGATTTGATTGATCTGATTTGTCATCTACCAACCAACTAAAAGAAGGATCTTTCTGAGATAACTTTTGCATTAAACTTAAGCTCACCAAACCGAGAGTTTGATCAGGGCTTAATTCATTTTCAGAAGAAGAGAAATCTGATGCTTTTTTTTGAGAAGTTACCATGAAATTGCATATCTTTAATTTGAAGTTATCGTTTCGTACGAAGCACGCAAGTTAATTTAATAGAAAAAAAGAACCTTAATCCGTTATAGTCTCCTGAATGGAACCTACTTCTAGCTTAAATAGAGGAGAACGAAGAAAAGGAAAAAAAGGAAGTTCTCTAGTCACTGGATCTGAAGTTCAATCTCAGGCCAATGGAGCTAGCTGTTTTATTACAACTGATTCTGAAAAGTCGTTAGTTTCTAGACAAGCAAGTCAAGTTGAACAGATAGAATTAAGGACATATGTTTTCTTAGACTCTCTACAACCTCAGTTAGCTGCCTATATGGGCACTGTTAGTAGAGGTTTTTTACCAATCCCTGGCGATTCCTGCTTATGGATGGAGGTATCTCCTGGAATGGCAGTTCATAGGGTCACGGATATCGCTTTAAAAGCAAGTAATGTAAGACTAGGTCAAATGATTGTGGAAAGAGCCTTTGGTTCTTTAGCTCTTTATCACAAGGATCAAAGTACGGTTTTGCATTCTGGAGATGTAGTTTTAGATGCTATTGGTAGTGAAGTGAGAAAAAGAACAAAACCATCTACAAGCTGGACAGAAGTAATACGTGCAATTACTCCAGATCATGCAGTTTTAATAAATAGGCAAAATAGAAGTGGATCTATGATCCAATCTGGAATGAGTATGTTCATTTTGGAGACAGAACCAGCCGGATATGTTCTAAAGGCGGCTAACGAAGCAGAAAAAGCTTCAAATATAACTATTGTTGATGTAAAGGCTGTTGGAGCCTTTGGAAGGCTCACTCTTGCAGGAAAAGAAGGTGATGTTGAAGAGGCCGCCGCCGCTGCGATAAGATCAATAGAGCAAATATCAAATTATTAAATAGATTATTAATCGATACCAAATTCTTTTTTTAAAAAAGGAGCTATGTTTTTAGCCGCTTTACCTCTACTCCCTAATTTACTTAATTGAGAATGACTTAATTCTCCATAAACACAATTAGCTTCTTTAACCCAGAATATAGATTCAAATTCTCCGTTATGATATTTGGGTTCTTTAAGGATTTCCCCCCAGCAAATACCAGTTGCATCTTTTATTAAATTTCCTCCTGGATCACATAAAACCATACAACTAATGAATTTTGCACTTCTGTATGGAATTTCACTTAGTTCCTTAAGTAACTTATTAAGTTTCTCCTCATTGCTACTGGCATATCTTGCAGAGTAAATACCAGGTCTTCCGTCCAAAAAATCTACCTCAAGTCCTGAGTCATCTGCCAACGCCCAAGTCT
This sequence comes from Prochlorococcus sp. AH-716-K03, assembly GCA_028408675.1. Lineage (GTDB taxonomy): Bacteria > Cyanobacteriota > Cyanobacteriia > PCC-6307 > Cyanobiaceae > Prochlorococcus_A. The sequence goes on from JAOOLH010000004.1 coordinate 21,375, forward strand.
TAGTCTCTACGGAAGCTGCTTTTGCTTTTAAAAAAGCATTTTCAAAATAAGTTTTACCTGTCTCTTCTACATTTAAATATTCTGGTTGCTTTTTAACTTTTAAAGAAAGAACATTTAACATATCCAATATTTCAGATACCTTTTTGGGATTTCCGCTTGCGATTGTAAGAACAGAAGGAAAGTTCAAAATAATATAAAAATATCTGAAATTATTATCCTACTTTAAAGCTTGATACAGAGACAGGAAAGGTTGAACATTCCACACCTGTATAGACAGGGCCTGTCTCGTATTCAGATAACGTAATGTAAATTTTTTCTTAACACAAGTGTATGTTTTGATGCTCTAACTAATTCCCATAAGTATTGACATATCAATAGTACCAAGGGTGATAAGTTTAACTTATCAATGATAGAAAAAACATTAATAGAGTATTTAGTGAAAAATGCTTGACTTATCAGTACGTAATGGACCATTCTTCCAATTGAACATTCCACATTTAGTAATTAGTAGGCAATGGCTACAGAAACAATGGGTATCGCACTCGGCATGATCGAGACACGCGGACTTGTACCTGCAATCGAAGCAGCAGACGCAATGACCAAGGCAGCAGAAGTTCGCCTTATTGGTCGTGAATTCGTAGGTGGCGGTTATGTCACAGTTTTAGTTAGAGGAGAAACAGGTGCTGTTAACGCAGCAGTAAGAGCTGGAGCTGATGCTTGTGAGAGAGTTGGCGACGGTCTTGTTGCCGCTCACATCATTGCTCGCCCTCATAGAGAAGTTGAGCCAGCACTTGGTAATGGTGATTTCCTTGGTCAGAAGGACTAATTAAATAAAGCAAAATCTAATTTTGCAAAAAAATAATTTCCCTTAATAGACCTAAATTTATCCTTATGAGTAAGAAGTATGACGCTGGGGTAAAGGAGTACAGAGATACCTACTGGACTCCTGAATATGTCCCCCTTGACACTGACTTGTTAGCCTGTTTTAAATGCACAGGCCAGGAAGGTGTCCCAAGAGAAGAAGTGGCAGCAGCGGTAGCGGCTGAATCTTCTACTGGTACTTGGTCAACTGTTTGGTCCGAGTTACTTACAGACCTTGAATTTTATAAAGGTCGTTGTTATCGAATTGAAGACGTTCCAGGAGATCCAGAAGCCTTTTATGCATTTATTGCATATCCTCTAGATCTTTTTGAAGAAGGTTCAATTACAAACGTATTAACATCTCTAGTTGGAAACGTTTTTGGATTTAAAGCTTTAAGACACTTACGTCTTGAAGATATTAGATTCCCAATCGCTTTTATCAAAACTTGTGGTGGACCACCTAACGGAATAGTTGTTGAAAGAGATCGACTTAATAAGTATGGAAGACCTCTTCTTGGTTGTACCATTAAACCTAAATTAGGATTATCTGGTAAGAACTACGGAAGGGTTGTATATGAATGCCTTAGAGGTGGTCTTGATCTAACTAAAGATGATGAGAATATTAATTCTCAGCCATTCCAACGTTGGAGAGAAAGATTTGAGTTCGTTGCCGAAGCAGTTAAACTTGCTCAGCAAGAAACTGGAGAGGTCAAAGGTCATTACTTAAATTGTACCGCGAATACTCCTGAAGAATTATACGAACGTGCAGAGTTTGCTAAAGAACTTGATATGCCAATCATCATGCATGATTACATAACTGGTGGATTTACCGCAAATACTGGATTAGCTAACTGGTGTCGTAAAAATGGCATGCTTCTGCATATACACAGAGCTATGCATGCAGTTATTGATAGACATCCAAAGCATGGTATTCATTTCAGAGTGTTAGCAAAATGTTTGAGACTCTCTGGTGGAGATCAACTACATACTGGAACCGTTGTTGGAAAACTAGAAGGTGATCGTCAAACTACCCTTGGTTATATTGATAACTTAAGAGAATCTTTTGTTCCTGAAGATAGATCAAGAGGTAATTTCTTTGATCAGGATTGGGGATCAATGCCTGGAGTTTTTGCTGTCGCATCTGGCGGTATCCATGTTTGGCATATGCCAGCACTGCTTGCAATATTTGGAGATGATTCTTGTCTTCAATTCGGAGGAGGAACTCATGGTCATCCATGGGGTTCAGCTGCCGGAGCTGCTGCAAACCGTGTTGCATTAGAAGCTTGCGTGAAAGCACGTAATGCAGGTCGCGAAATTGAAAAAGAGAGTAGAGACATTCTAATGGAGGCTGCTAAGCATAGCCCTGAATTAGCTATTGCACTCGAAACTTGGAAAGAAATCAAGTTTGAGTTTGATACCGTTGATAAGCTCGACGTTCAAGGCTAATTCAAATTTCAATCAAGAGGAGAAAATCATTTCTCCTCAATTTCTAAAACCTCGTTTTTACGAGAATTTCATTTACAAATCATTTAATTATGCCTTTCCAGAGCTCAGTTGGTGACTATCAAACAGTTGCTACCCTGGAAACATTCGGTTTTTTACCACCGATGACCCAGGAAGAAATATACGATCAAATTGCATACATCATTGCTCAAGGATGGAGTCCTGTTATTGAGCATGTACACCCAAGTGGAAGTATGCAAACTTATTGGTCTTATTGGAAGCTCCCTTTCTTTGGGGAAAAAGATCTTAACTTGGTTGTTAGTGAGTTAGAGGCGTGCCACAGAGCATATCCTGACCATCACGTAAGAATCATTGGTTATGATGCTTACACACAAAGTCAAGGTACAGCTTTTGCTGTTTTCCAAGGACGCTAAAATTTTATTTGGTAGTCTATATCTTTCTCCTTTTAAAATTAGTTTTTTATTGGAGAAAGTTTTTTTAAAGAGTTACAAATTTGAAGATTATGTCAACAAAAACCAGTAGAGAGATTGCACTAGAAAGAAGAAAGGCTATGAGTGATGGTGGAAAAAAAGCTGCCTTACATTCTTCTTCTACGAAAGATAGAGTTAGATCTTCTCAAGATATAAAAACACCTGGATCAACATCTTCGAATAAAAAAGTTTTGACAGCACAAAGTAAAACTCATATGGTTGGTAATAAAGTTTCCATAAAAACCTCTTCATCAAAATTATCAAGCAAAGAACTTGGTATAGAAAGAAGAAAAGCAATGTCTTCACATGGTAAATCAGCTATAAATTCTTCAGATAGAACAAGGACTGAGGTTAAAAGCAGTATTCAAGTAAATAAAGTTATTTCATCTAAAAAAACTCAGTCTTCAGAGGAACACAATACTGGTAATCAAAATACTTCAGTAGTTAAAGCGAATATCAAAAGAAGGGTGAATCAAAAGAGAAAACCAATAACAAATACAAGTAGAGATATCGTTTTAGCAAGAAGAGAAGCTCAATCTAAACATGGAAAATCAGCGTCTAAACAAAATACTAGTGCTGCTTCTTTAGCTAGAAGAGGAGATCCGGATTTGTCTAGTAGGGAAATTTCTCAGAGGGTGAGAGAACTTAGAAGTAAAACTGGAGCTACTTCAAAACAAGGGAATGGTAAGTGTAGGCCATGCGGTCCAAATAAAAATGGATCTAAATTAAATATCGCTGATGCAAGTTGGAAAGTTGGCAAAAGTGAAACAGATTCAGGACAAACTGTTACGGGAACTCAAGCAAACAGATCTTCAAAAACTACTGGTAATGAAGCTAGTACTTGTAGAGAAGTAACTGGGACTCAATATATGGGAGCAGAGGTTAATGATCAATTCTGTCAAGATAGACCAAAGTACAAACAACCTCTTAGATCCTCTGTTACAACAACAACATCTGGTAACAAAGTTACTGGTAATGAAGTAGGCAGATCTGAAAAGGTTACTGGGGATGAACCAGGAACTTGTAAAAACTTGACTGGAACTGAGTATGTTTCAGCTAATCAGTCACAAAAATATTGTGGAGAAGTAACGAAAAAACCATCAAAGGTAAAGCAAAGCATGACAATTGATGGATTAAAAGTATCTGGATCTTTGCCAGGAAGATCATCATTAGTAACAGGAGATGAATCAGGTTCTGGAAAGCAATTGACAGGCGATCAATATCTCGGATCAGAGCCTAACCCAAAAGGAAAATCATTTGAAAAGGTTGGTAGCTATGACACACTAAATGGAAATAACGTTACAGGAACTGGTGTAGGTAGATCAGATTATGTGACTGGTAACGAACATGGGAGCTGCAAAAATGTGACAGGAGATGAATATATTGGCTCCCAGCAATTTGAAAAATTCTGCGGATCTACTCCTCAGCCTGAAGCAAGAAAAGTAGGTTTGAGTCTTTCTTCAAAATCTAATTTGATAAGTGGGACAATGACAGGTAGATCAACAATTGTGACGGGAGATGAGCCTGGGTCATGCAAGGTATTAACTGGAACTCCTTATGCTGGTTTAGATCAGATCAATGATAATTGTGATTCTAAAATTGCTGATGATATGAAATCTCGAGCAATAATCAATTCTGGAAATAACTCAAATGCCAGATTGACTGGACAACAACCAGGCATTGGTGGAGTAATGACTGGAGCTAAGAAAGGTGCTTGTAAGAATCTTACTGGAACTCCCTATGTTGGAGGAGATCAGTTCGAATCAAATTGTCAGAGTCCATCAAACGATCCTTCATACGCAAATAAAGAGCAATTAGCAACTAATTCATGGAAAGAATTCTCTGTAAATTCACCATCAAGAGACAAATATGCAGCTAAAAATACCCAAGGTGTTACTGGTAACGAGTATGAGAATGGTTCAAAGATTACAGGTCCTTTTGATATGGCAGTAGATAAAGTTACGGGTACAGAACAATTTAGATTTGAGCCAAATAAAAATATTACTTACAAGCAAAAGATGCAACTTGAAGAAAGTAGAATTAATGAAAATGTGAAAGACAGGGAAGTTGTATCAAGAATTACTGGGGAAGGGCAATCTGTTGGGAATGTGACTGGTGACGATTGGGATCGTGGGGATAAAGTTACAGGTACCGAAGGAGTTTCTGCTAGAAAAAGAAACCCATCAAGAGCTGGAATGATGAGTGCGATGCCTCCTTTGGAAAATAAAAGGAATGAAGAAACAGAAAAACCAGACTTTTTGATAACCGGATCTAGTGGTAATACCCGTGATGGCCAACTGGTTACCTTTTCAGGCGGTGCAAGAGGTTAATTAAATAATGCCTTTGAGAGGACTGGCTAAAGCCAAGAACTTCACATTGGGGCCTACGGCTCCAATGAAAACTTTTACAGAAAATATTCATTTACAGAATAATAAAGTAAATACTTTAAGAAGTACTGATAAGACTCATAACTTAACCAATAATTCTCAGAATGAAAAACTTTACAAATATGAAAATCAAATAAAAAGTAGCTTTGACAAAATTGTTCCTACCTTAAAAGAAATTGCCCGTATACAACATCATGAGGATTTTATAAATACGGCTCAATCTATATCTAAAAAGAATTTGGGAATAAATTTGCCAATTCATATTTTAGATAAATCTTGGGTTAAACCATTAGATATGAGGGCATTATATGCATGGTGTGCTTTTAAGCAGCATGAGAAATTAAGCGATAATTTTTTTGAAAATGACCCTTTAGATGGTTCTTCTGGGAGTAGTAATGCAAATGATTTTGAAGCATTTCTTCTTGATTGTGGAATTCATTTACTAGATATAACTCCTTGTTCAGATGGGAGATTAGCTCATTCGGTAGCTTATGTTATGAGAGTTCCATTTAGTTCAGTTAGAAGAAGGTCACATGCAGGAGCACTTTTTGATATTGAAAATACTGTAAATAGATGGGTAAAAACTGAACACAAAAGGTATAGAGAAGAGAAACCTAATGCAGCTTATAAAGATACAAGGTACTTAAAAATTGTCACATACCATTTTAGTTCAGTTGATCCTTTGCATCAGGGATGTGCTGCTCATGGTAGTGATGATAAATTAGCAGCTAAAGAGGGTCGGAAAAAATTACTTGCTTTCAAGGAGGCTGTAGAAAATAGCTTCTGTTGCGGAGCTTCAGTAGATCTTATGTTAATTGGTCTTGATACGGATACTGATTCGTTAAAGATTCATTTATCTTCAAATGACGGCAAAATAGATCTAGAAAACACTATTTCTAGTTTAGATATCTACAACTCCACATTAAATTTTTCAAAAGACGAAGCAGAAAAAGAAATTTGTCAGATTATTTCAGGAAGTGTTAGTAAGGAGCAACTTAATGGATTGGATAAATTCGTCTTTAAATTAATAGTAAATAATATTTCTCAGATTGATTATGTTAAGAAATTTCATAAGGGATCTTATGAAGATATTGGACATGCTGAAAGGTTTATTGGAGTTGGGATTGGTTTCAAAGAAGTTCATCTTAGAAATTTAACGTATTTTGCTCATCTTGATACAGTTGAAGAAGGAGCTCCTGATTTGGATGTAGGGGTAAAAATTTTTACAGGATTAAATGTTTCTCAAGATCTACCTATTCCTGTAGTAATAAGATTTGATTATTCTGGCAAAGTTCCTGGGGCGAAAGATAGGGCTGTAAAAGATTGTATTAGAGTAAATAATGCGATATCAATTAGATATAAAAGTTTAGTTGATAAAGGGTTGTTGCACACTTGTCTTACTATTAGAGATAGGGACAACATTCATTCCGCCCAAATTATTGGAATGTCTTTAGATCAAAAAACAAAGGAGGCCCATTAAATCATGCTTATTTGTAAGGTATTAAAACCACTTGTTTCCACTAATAGAATACCTGGATTCGAACATAAGCATCTTCAAGTAGTTTTAGATGGCTCATCTAATAAGGTTGCCGTTGATGCTGTTGGATGTAAGCCCGGTGATTGGGTTATTTGTGTTGGTAGTTCTGCTGCTAGAGAAGCTGCAGGAAGTAAATCATATCCAAGTGATTTAACAATTGTTGGAATTATTGACCATTGGGATCCTGACAGTCCAAAACAAATTGAGGTGTAGAAATTTTGGAAATAATGAAGGTATGTGGAAGAATGGTCTGTACCCAAAGAGTAGCTGGCCTTGGACACATGAATTTGAGAATTTTAGAAAATAATAAAGGTAAAAAAGTTGTTGCTGTTGATCCTGTTGGAGCTAGAGAGGGTAATTGGGTTTTTACTGCAAGTGGCTCAGCGGCAAGGTTTGCATGTCCTAATCCAGAAGTTCAAACTGATTTGACTATTGGTGGAATTATTGATTACTGGGAATCTAATTAGACTTTTATAGTTTTTACTTTTCCTAATTGATTTTTTCAAGTCATATTAGGAGAAAAATCAAATAAATATCAAATAAATATCAAATAAATGTATAGTATTAATTGCTGTTATGAATTATGTCCTAATGTGGAACAATAGGGATTCGCCTTCAAGAATTGAAAAAAGGTTTGAGTTTGAGGAATATTTAAAAATTAGTAAATTCATGAAAATGGTTGATGAATTATGTAAAGAAAAAAATATCTACCCAAACATTAGTTTTGGTAACAATTTTGTAAGTATTACAATTTTTTTAGGATCAAAAAATTTATCAAAAATTGAAAAAGATTTCTCCAATCAAATAGATAATTTTTATTCACAAATAAATGTTACCTAATAATGATTAGGTTTATCTATATCTCGTTTAATAAGAGCCATTAAATATGTAGGAGCTTTATACCTTCCAGGTAGGCATCTATTTAGTGTTTCAAGATGACCCCAACAAACTGTCCTCTCGATTTCTTTAAGTGAATTACCTTTTAAAATTAATAATCTTAGAGCTTTACAAAATAAGGGATAACCTGCTTCTAGTTCGTCTATATTAAGCTTTGCTGCTGTCATAGATCAAATAAGAATTATTAGTTAGTAATCTATACAAATATGGTGCATAATTGGCTCTTATTTAAGATTTCTAAATAATTATAAATTAATCTAAAAAAGCGACGCAATCTATTTCAATTAAAACCCCTTTTGGTAAAGATGAAACTTCTACACACGCTCTTGCAGGAGGGGCCTCTCCACTAAAAAAGTCACTATATATCTTATTCACAGTTTGAAAATTTTTTAAGTCAGTTAGATATATGGTTGTTTTAATAACATCCTCTGCTTGTGCTCCGCCCGCATTAAGAACCGCTAAAAGATTTTTTAAAACTTGAATAGTTTCTTCTTTAATATTACCTAAGGAGTTTATTTTATTTGAAACTGGATCGATAGCAATTTGACCAGAACAATAAATAAAATTTCCTGCTTTAATTGCTTGGTTATAAGGACCAACTGGATCTGGGGCATTGGAAGTTTTAATTACTTTTTTTGAAGACATTTGAAAAAGGATATTTCTATAAATTTAAACCCATAAATCTTTATTATCTCTTAAATAAGAAAATACTTTTAAATTATCTGCTTTTAAAAATAGATTAATTTTCATCTCTTCTTCGAGTAAGCATGGAATTGTAAGTTCTTTCAAAGAAATTTTTTTTTCAACTTCAGAGAGTTTCTCTTTTATATATTTATTATCTGGTTCAATATTTAATGCCCACAAAAGATTTGACTTGGTATATTCATGAGCACAATAAATAAGAGTATTATTAGGTAATGATTTGATTCTTTTTAGGGAATTAAACATTTGCTTATAAGTGCCTTCAAAGATTCTTCCGCATCCAGCTGAAAATAATGTATCACCAACAAAAAGTACAGGTGTTTTATTTTTAAAATAGAAAGATATATGAGATCTTGTGTGTCCTAGGACTTCTAAAACTTGAACCTCCTCTCCTAGTAATTGGAGCTTGTCTCCGTCTTTAACTGATAAATTTTGAAAAGGTATTCGATCTTTTTCTTTCGCAGAGGCTATAATTTTAATATTTGGCCATTCTTTTATAAGCTTTTTAGTTCCTCCAATATGATCTGAGTGATGATGTGTTTGTAAAATAGCCTCTAAATTAAGATTATTCGATTTTATGAATTCAATTACGGGTTGAGATACTGCAGGATCTACTACTACTACTGAGTTATTTTTTTTCCATAGCCAAATTACATTATCACTTAGAACTTTAAGACCAATAATTGTTTGCTCTTTATTAAATTCCATTATTAACCTAGAATAAAAAAATTGTGTGAAATAAGATTGATCTATGATTACTATAGCTTTACCAAAAGGAGCTCTGTTAGAGGATTCAATTTCAATTTTTAAAAAAGTAGGATTGAATTTCTCTGATGCATTGCTAGAGAATAATAGATCATTAACTATTGAATCAGAATGTAAACGAGCAAAAGCATTATTGGTAAGAAATGGAGACGTCCCCGTTTATGTAAGTTACGGGCAAGCAGATTTAGGGATTGTAGGATACGATGTCTTACAAGAATCTGAATTGCAAGTTGCTAAATTACTTGATTTGGAATTTGGAGGATGTCATATGTCGCTTGCTGTTAAAAATACTAGTAATTATTCAAAACCTACCGATTTACCAGCTAATTGTAAAGTGGCAAGTAAATTCATAAAAACTGCAAGAGCTTATTTTGATGAATTAAATATACCCGTTGAGATCGTTCATTTAACTGGCTCGGTAGAGTTAGGGCCTATTACTGGGATGGCAGAAGCAATAGTTGATCTTGTGGCAACAGGAAAGACTCTTAAAGAAAACGGTTTAAATAAAATTGATGATCTTTTTTATTCAACTGCAAGGTTAATTGCTAATCCTCTTTCTATTAGATTAGATAGCAATTCTCTCCGAGATGTGATTTTATCAATAGAATCCTGTAAGGGCTTTATATAGAAATTTCAAATAAATGTTTTTAAATGATTTTAATAGAATCAAAAAATTAGGTAGATATTTAACTAAAGATAAAAAAACAATCTATCTTATTTTAATTGTCTTATTACCAGTCTCTTTCGCAGGGGCAATTCAACCATTATTGGTTGGTCAGGCAATAACAATCCTAAAAAATGAGAGTACAGACGTTTGGTTAAGTAAAACCTTCTTTGGACAATCTATAAATTTAATTATCATCACCTTGTTTATAACTGTTCTTTTTAGATTAGTTTTGCAAGGTTATCAGTCATATAATATTCAAGCAGTTGGACAAAGATTGACTGCCAGGATTAGAAGAGAACTTTTTGAACATTCTATTTCTCTATCTCTCAAGTATCACGATAAGATGCCTGTCGGCAAATTATTAACAAGACTTACTAATGATGTAGATGCCTTAGCAGAGGTTTTTGGTAGCGGGGCAGTTGGAGTTATTGCAGATTTTGTAAGTCTTATAGTTATTTCATTAACAATGCTTTCTATAGATAGAGGCTTAGCTATTTTGCTTCTTTTAACTCAAATTCCTGTTTCATATTTTATTATCTGGCTTCAAAAACGCTATAGAAAAGCAAATTATCAAGTTAGAGAGGAATTGTCCCAACTCAACTCTGACTTCCAAGAGAATCTTCAAGGATTAGAGGTTGTTCAGATGTTTAGGAGAGAGTTTTTTAATAGCAAGAAATTTTCTAATACAGGTATTGCATATCAGAAAGCTGTTAATGGAACCATTTTTTACGACAGTAGTATTTCTGCTTTTATAGAGTGGATATCCCTTGCTGCAGTTTCTTTGGTATTAGCTGTTGGAGGTTATTTAGTTACTTCTGGAAATATTGGTTTAGGAACATTAACAACTTTTATTCTTTACTCACAAAGACTCTTCGAACCATTGAGACAGTTAGCAGAGAGATTTACACAGATTCAAGGAGGACTTACTGCTGTAGAAAGAATAAATGAATTGTTAGACGAAGAAATTGAGATTAAAGACTCTATTCTTTCTCAAAAGATGTTGGAAGATATTTTAAGTAAGGATTATAAATTTAAAGGCAAAATTGAATTTCGAAATGTCAATTTCTACTATAAAAATGGAGACCATGTGATAAAAGATTTATCATTTTTAGTTAATCCAGGAGAACATGTAGCTTTTGTTGGTCCTACTGGTTCTGGTAAAACAACTATAATCAGACTACTTTGCAGATTATATGAGCCTCAAGAAGGTCAGATTCTAATAGATGATGTAAACATTAAAGATATTCCAATAGCTAGACTTAGAAACATGCTAGGCGTTGTCTTACAAGATACTTTTATTTTTAGTGGAAATGTTGCAGAAAACTTAAAATTAAGTACCAATATTAATAATCAAGACTTAAAAAATATTTGTAAAGAATTGGGCTTAGACGGTTTACTTAAAAAGTTACCTGATGGGTTGAATACTTATTTAAGAGAAAGAGGAGGTAATCTTTCATCTGGTGAAAGACAACTTCTTTCAGTAGCAAGAGTAGCTATAAGAAATCCTATTATTTTGATATTGGATGAAGCTACTGCATTTATGGACCCCTCTACAGAAGCTACTTTGCAAAAAGATCTTGAAAGGATATTAAATAAAAGAACAGCATTAGTGATAGCTCATAGATTAGCTACTATTGAAAAATCTGATAAGATATTAGTCTTAAAAGGAGGCGTTTTAATTGAAGAAGGAAATCACAAAGAACTTAGACTCAAAAAGGGATTATATTTTCAGCTATCTGAGCTTCAAGAAAAAGGATTTGCTAGCTTTTAATGATTTTTAGGAACAAAGGATCATCAATTAAGAAAACAAATACTCTTTCACAGAATGAGCTACATAAATATTATGGTTCAAATTCTTATGAATTCACTCATAAAGATAAGGAAGAAATTTTTGTTTGTAGTAAATGTAAGGAGTTTGACCTGATAGAGTTAGATCAACTATTGCAGACTGTGGGATGGAGTAGGCGGCCAATAAGGAGAGTAAAAAGAGCTTTAGAATTTAGTATTTTAGTAATAGGTTTATGGCGCCACGATGATAAATTCCCTAGACTTGTAGGCTTCGCTAGATGCACTGGAGATGGAGTTATTGAAGCAACTATATGGGATGTTGCAGTCAATCCTGTTTATCAAGGACTAGGTTTAGGTAAGGAATTGATGAATTATATATTGCAAGAATTAAAAAAAATTGGGATATCAAAAGTTACTTTATTTGCTGATGCAGAGGTTGTTTCTTTTTATAAAAGACAAGGTTGGGTTTTGGAACCAAAAGGTTCAAAATGTGCCTTTTGGTACGCAAATTAGCTTAATTCTTATAGTAATCATTATATAAAGATTCTATAGATTCTCCTCTTAACCACCTTTTCCTGAAATTCCAATTCTTAAGTGCCTGAAAAATAATATTAGTTTTATCCCACTTCCTACTACTTGTATAAATTGGAATATTTAACATTTTTAAAGATACTTTATTCTTTAATCTTTTTATAAAATCTAAATCCTCCATCAAAGGAATTTTTTTGTAACCTTTATATTTAAAATATGTAGTTCTATGAATTAATAGTCCTTGATCTCCATATGGATCTTTGAATAGATAGCTTCTAATGTTTACAACGATTTCAAGAATTCTGTAAAGAATCTTCTTATTGTTAATCTTGAATTTAAAAAAATAAATAAAATTGATATCACTTCTGATGACTGAGTTTATTTTTTTATACCATCCTTGATTCAGCCTGGAATCTGCATGTATGAAAAAGAACCAATTTCCCTCAGCTTTTTTAGCTCCAATATTTAGTTGGAACCCTCTGTTTTTTTTTTTGGATTTAACTATTTTTGTTCCATATATATGTGATATGTCTCGAGTTTTATCTTTACTATTACAATCCACAATTATAATTTCTGTTTCCTCATCAATGATTGATAAATCTGAGAGAAGTAGTGGTAAATGTTGGGCTTCATTATATGTAGGAATAATAATTGAGATTTTAGGCAACTTAATTATTCTCTTTTTTCGATATCTATTATTGTATCAATATCTATTTTCCTATGAAGGAAATCATATTTTAAGTCCATTGAAGAAAAGTTATTAATAGTTTGTTTAAGTACGTCTTCTTTACCCCATTTAATATTTATAAAAGGTAAATATAAACTAGTGGTTAATAATCTTGCTGAAAAAGCCATTAGCCAATATCCTCCGTCATTTGAGGGTCCTAAAATAAGATCATTTTTTTTAAGTTTTAAAAGCGTATTTAATAAATCCATATGACAAAAATCTGGTAGATCAGTCCCAATAAATATGATATTTTTTTTGCTTGTTAAAAAATATTTTTTATTAATGAGAATTTGCCTTCTCATCCTTTCTCCTAAACATCCTCTCCCTTGTAAATTAAAATTTTTAATTCCTAACTCATTAGACCACCTTTTACTCTTTTTTAATCCAATACCAGATATAGCTAAGGAAATATCTATTAAACCTTTCTTTGAAACAGATTTAGCAACTGAGACTGTATGCTCTGTCATTTTTCTTTGCACATTAGAAGAACTTAATTTTCCAATATCTTTTGATAATCTTGTTTTACAACGACCATAAGCATGCCACTTAGCCATCACTATTAGCATTGCTTTATCCAACAAAACAAAATTCAGTTGTAATTATTATAAAGTTTAGATAACTAAAAGATTTCACTTTTTTAAAAATTTATAATCTGCATTGTTAATAAATTTTAAATTTATCGTGATCTTATGATTTGAGAATGACCAATTAATAATTCCCCACTAGATTAAAAATCTACTGAATAAATTTAGTGCAAGCAACCAATCCTATTTGGGCAGAAGTTCAACAATTACTTCAAAAGAATTTAAGCAAGCCTTCCTTTGAAACTTGGATAAGGCCAGCTAGATTTAACTGTTTTGAAAATGGCTTGTTAACTTTGATCACTCCAAATAACTTTACAAGTGATTGGCTAAGAAAAAATTATAGTGAAACTATTGAAAAAGCTGCAGAAGAGATTTGCGGACATAATGTAAAAGTAGTTTTTAAGTCTGAATCTAATATCAATAACAATTCAAATAATACTGATTTTGTTAGCCAACAAAATAATAATTCTCAGACAAAGTCTATTGCTACAAGTCAAAGTAATAATTTAACTAATAGATCAAAAAAATATCATTCTTTAAACATACGTTATGTATTTAAAAGATTTGTTGTAGGGCCTAATAGTCGAATGGCACATGCTGCGGCTTTAGCTGTCGCAGAATCTCCAGGAAGAGAATTTAATCCATTATTTATTTGTGGTGGTGTTGGCCTTGGAAAGACTCACTTAATGCAAGCTATTGGCCACTATCGAGTAGAAATTGATCCGGAAGCTAAAGTTTTGTACGTATCAACTGAAACTTTTAGTAGCGATTTAATTCAATCTATAAGAAAAGATGGAATGCATGCCTTTAAAAGTAAATATAGATCAGTAGATTTATTATTGATTGACGATATTCAATTCTTGGAGGGTAAGGAATATACACAAGAAGAATTTTTTAATACTTTCAATGCTTTATACGAAGCAGGCAAACAAATCGTTATCGCAAGTGATAGGCCTCCTAGTCAAATACCTAAATTACAAGAAAGATTAATCTCTAGATTTTCAATGGGTTTAATAGCAGATATTCAACCGCCTGACATAGAGACAAGAATGGCAATTCTTCAGAAAAAAGCTGAACAAGAAAGAATGAATCTCCCCAGAGATTTGATTCAATTTATAGCAGGAAGATTTTCTTCAAATATTCGAGAATTAGAGGGGGCTTTTACTAGGGCCGTAGCATTTGCATCAATAACTGGGTTACCGATGACTGTTCAATCAATTGCTCCAATGCTTGATCCAAATAGTGTTGGAGTGGTAGTGACTCCCAAGCAGGTAATAAAAAAAGTTTCCGATTTCTTTGAAGTCTCAGCTGAAGAGTTAGTTAGTTCAAGCAGGAGAAAGCCAGTAAGTCAGGCAAGACAAATAGGCATGTATCTCATGAGGCAAGGAACTGATCTAAGCCTTCCAAAAATTGGAGATGAATTTGGTGGTAAGGACCATACAACAGTTATGTATGCTATTGAGCAAGTGGAAAAAAAATTATCAAGTGATCCTAATGTTGCAAGTCAAGTACAAAAAATTAAAGATTTGCTTCAAATCGATTCAAGAAAAAATTTATAATCCTTAATTCAATATGAATTTTGCAGGGTCTTGATCATATCGATGCTTAATGGGTATCCTATCTTCTTCTTTATTTTTGCAAAGTGATTCTATTTTATTTAAAGATTGCCTAAATAATCTTGCTGAAATAACTGGCATATCTCTTGGCACTGAAATTCTATTTTTCAAATATCTTAGAGATTTACTTCCAATATTTTCGGGTACTCTTACCTCTCCTGTAATCATATGTGTAAGAGCGGATCTTAATGATTCATCAAAGAATCCTTTATCGTGTGGGTTTGTTTTAATTAAATTCTCTTTAAACTTTAATACTCTTTTCAGGGCAATATTAGTGTAATATTTTGAATCATAATTTTTATTCAGTTCAAAATTACCAAGACCTTCTCCAGTATCTATTAACTTAGATAAAGCGATTTGTTCCTCATTTCTTTCTTTGTAACATCCACCCATTTGTGGTGGTAAATCATGAGAATGAGTATGAAAATCCCCCTGAGTTCCTCTATAAGTGCTTTTACCTTCAAAAAGGGTAAGCCAGTTATCTACATTTCGGTAATTATATCTTAAATTAAATCCCTTGTAATAAATTAAAGATGCATTCATTCTCTCCATATAAGGAATAAAAATTATATCTCCTGTCCCAGGCTCTATCTCCCCTGAATTAGATACTGATGGATCAATAAACCCTGATTTTGATCTTCTCAAGGTTTCATCAAATTTAGAAATAGATTCTTTAAATCTTTTTTTTCTAAAAGAAATATCAATAAAATTAAAGCTTTCTCGGCAAAGCCAATTACACCAAGATCTGAAAATTTCTCTTTCTAATTCTCGTGTTTCTTTAAGGTTACTTGACGTTATATAAGAACCTAATGCTCCAAATTCATTTTCTAAGAAAGCTATTATATTATCGCTTTCAGTTATAACTTGCCCTTTAAATTCAATGGCTGGTAATTTGCCTGAGCTGACTTTATCAAGAAACCAACTTTCTTTTTGGCCATAGCAAAACATATTTATTTTTTTGACCCTATAAGGAATTCTCTTGAATTCAAGCCATAACCATATTTTCTGACAATAAGGACACCATGAATGCCTATCCCTATAAAGGGTAACTATGGCATCATTTTCGGTATAACCAAATAATCTTAAATTTGAGTAGGAATTATTAATACCATTAACTCTGTCAATATCTTCTATTTCGAATTTACTTAAATCTTCCCATGTCAAAATCTCAGTCATTCCTTTAATTTAAGTTGTAAACTAAGGTTATGATAGTTGATTAAAAAAGTCTTGGAATTTCAATTTGATTTAATTGTTGTTGGCGCTGGATCAGGTGGACTAGCTGCTGCTAAGCGTGCTGCAAGTTATGGAGCAAAAGTTGCAATTATAGAAGTAAATAAAGTAGGGGGGACTTGTGTAATAAGGGGATGTGTCCCTAAAAAGTTGATGGTTTATGCTGCCAAAAATAAAAAGAATATGACTTCTTCTGAAGGATATGGATTAAAAAGTGAAGGAGTTAGCTTTGAATCAGATATTCTATTGAAGAATGTTAGAGAAGAGGTTTCAAGATTAAGTGATTTACATAAAAATTCTTTAGAAAAATTGAATGTCAGTATTTTTGAGGGCTTAGGAAGATTTATATCTCAAAATGAATTAGAAATAATTTGTCCAAAGACAAATAAAATCCTAAAAAAAATAAGTTCAAAAAAAATTCTTATTTCAGTTGGAGGAAAACCCAAGAAATTAAATATTCCTGGAATAGGTTTGGCATGGACTAGCGATGATATTTTTGAATTGGATAGGTTTCCTGAATCAATCTTAATAGTTGGAGGTGGATATATTGCTTGTGAATTTGCTTCAATTTTCAGCAATTTAGGTACTGAGGTAACTCAATTAATTAGAGGAGAACGATTACTTAATGGTTTTGATGAGGATTTATCTTCATGCTTAGAAGAATCGAGAGCTTTTTCTGGAATTAGTATAATACCCAAAAAACAATTACAGTCTATTGAAAGTATTAATGGGGATTTGGAGTCCACTTTGGACTCAGGTGATAAGATACAAACTAAAAATATACTTATTGCTACAGGTAGAGAACCAAATCTTCTGCCTTTAAATTTAGAATTTTTAAATCTAAAGATGGATGGCGCTTATTTAGATGTTGATG
The DNA here is from genome assembly GCA_028408675.1 of Prochlorococcus sp. AH-716-K03. Lineage (GTDB taxonomy): Bacteria > Cyanobacteriota > Cyanobacteriia > PCC-6307 > Cyanobiaceae > Prochlorococcus_A. The sequence goes on from JAOOLH010000004.1 coordinate 38,475, forward strand.
AACTTAATCAAACAAGCAATGAAAATATTTTTGCAGTTGGTGATATCATAAATAGACCAAACTTAACCCCAGTAGCAATAGAACAAGGTAGAATTTTTTCGGATAATTTTTTCAATGAAAAAAAAAGAAAAGTAAATTATGAATATATTCCTAAGGCCGTTTTCACTATTCCTGAAATTTCAACTGTTGGCTTAAGTGAGGAGAGAGCGAAAGAGATTTACTCTGAGAAAAATATAAAAATTTTCAAATGTAAATTTACTCCTATGTCAAATACTTTTAAAGATTATAAATCAAAATGTATGTTAAAAATTGTGGTCAATAAGCTTACTGACAAAGTCCTGGGATGTCATATGTTTGGAGAAACATCTTCTGAGATTATTCAAATGGTATCAATTTCATTAAACGCTGGTATAACAAAAAAAGAATTTGATATTACTATGGCTTTGCATCCAACTATTTCAGAGGAATTTGTGACTATGTATGGCTAATTATGATTTAGAAAATTTTAATTTTTCTTGAGCAAAGATAAATATGATAAGTAACGAGAAATAAATAAATAAAATAATTCTTAATTCAAAAAGATAATTAAATCCATTCAAAAAAAGTATCTTATCGAGAATGTAAAAAATATAAAGATTCAGCAAAATAAATCCCTCAATTCTCGAAATTTTCCCTTTGCTCCAAAAAATTGGCAAGCAAGCAAAGGTAGTTAAAAGCATAAAAGGTAGATCGACTTTTATTAGGCTTTGTTCAATTGATAAACCTTTAAATCCTGAAAATATACTGCAACTTCCAAGAATTAGAAGTTGATTGAGCAAATTGCTTCCTATTACATTTCCAATAGCAAGATCTGTTTTACCTTTAAATGCCGCAATTATTGAAGTCACTAATTCTGGTAGAGATGTTCCAGTGGCAACAATAGTTAAACCAATGACAATTTCATTTACCCCCAAAAGAGAAGCAAGCGTTCGGGAACCATTTACTAAAATATTAGACCCCAAGCTTAAAAGAAATATGCCCAATATCAACTTTAGTAAAATATTGAGCTTCCCTTTCTTATTATCATTAAATTCTTCTATCTCTGGTTCAGCATTTTTTGTATCATCTTCATTCTCATTTATAGTATTAATTTCCCATATTGTATTTAAGAATAAACAAAATATTAAAAAGATCCCTGCTTGCAATGTTAATAAGCCAGTTGATGACATTGCCCAAACTGCACAAGAAATGGCCATTAAAAGAGGAACATCTCTTCTGACTATTCTGCTTCTTACCTTAAGAGGAGTTATTAGTGAGCTTATACCTAAAACTACAAGAACATTAAAAATATTGCTCCCTATAACATTGCTAGCGGCAAGCGAGTCACTGCCTTTAAAAACTGAATTTAAACTTACTAATAACTCTGGAGAACTCGTACCAAGCGAAACAACTGTCAGTCCAATTACTATTTGATTTATTCCCTGACTTTATGCCTGTAGTAGGCTTTAGTGATGACTTCGTTGCTCTTACTGCTGTATTAAGTATATGGAGTAAGTATATGACCCCTTCGATAAGAGCTAGAGCAGAAAGAAAACTTAATAAATTGTTCCCTTTTATTAAATGAGTAAACTATCTCAGCAAGAAGAAAAAGAACTAATTGCTTTTATCAAAAATTGGTTAAAATCTCATGGATATACACAAAAAGATCTCGCAAATGAATTAAATATCAAATCAAGCCGAACCTCTGAAATTACTCAAAAGTTTAAAGAACTACATAAGAAAGGAGGTATTTTCAATATTGTGAAAAATCTTATAAAGATTGAACAAAATTGGCTAAATAATATTCAAGCTAGTTCTCAAGAATCAAACGAAAAA
>JAOOLH010000040.1 GCA_028408675.1 Prochlorococcus sp. AH-716-K03
TTTAGTGTTTGTTTTAGTCATTTTTTTGGTTGAAAATTTAGTTAGTTTTTGAAGTCTTGTAATTGCTTATTGGTACAAACGATAGTTGTTACCGTGAAAGAAATTACTAAAAGCAGAAATTCATCTAGTAGGCTTATAGGCTTTAACCAGCTTCATATAAAGTTCAGGTGTAAGTGGTTCCATTTCTAGAATATTCCAGGAATGATTTGACCAGTAGTTACATATGCACCTAGCAATGCAACAAATCCGATCATTGCCCAACGACCATTAACTTTTTCTGCATTTTGAGGGTAACCGTCATATGATACGGATTCATCAATGTATGGACGAGTTTCAGATGGGAACATGTTCTGTCTTCCGCCTGATTCTGTTGTTACTTGTGAATTAGCCATTGCTAGTTGTGTAATTGTTAAATAATGTAACACAAGTATTAACCATTGTAAAGTAAATTAGCTAAATTCATCGATTCTCATACTTAATGTTCCGAATATGTTGCATTAACGTTACATAGACAGACTATTTGGTTACTTTTTATTGATATTGATAAATTATTTGAAAGTTTGTTTGGGGTTACTTGTCTTACTCCCTAAATCTTTCTTGATAAAGCATTTACTTTTATATACCTTTCATTGATTAGGGTAAGACTTATTTCCTGAAGCAGGTTATTTTATTATTTTGAGATTTATCCCTGCTACCCAAAATTGTATGATACTTCTTTCCAGCCATGTTCTTGGAGTTCGTTCCATTGCACCCAAACATGGCTTGGTTCGATTTCACTAGTAGTTTTAAGCCCTGCTGGCTCTCCTAAATGATTTGTGTAAAACAGATGAGTAAAGATTTTAATACTATTATTTGGCGATTTTTTACATCTTTCAAAGAAAATCAGCCTAATCCCTTCAGGGTTAAGAAGGTAGTCATTTGGTGTATCGACGCAACTGCCGAAAGAAAAATTAGACCAAACATTAGAATTTCGACGTGACATTGATTATATAATACACCTGTACTACTATTTATATATTTTATCCGTCTTGGTATCAACAGTTTTATTGGGTTAAGTACTCATTTACTATTTAAAAATTTCTATTTTAATTAACTAAATAATTATATTTATCAATGAACCATAGAGAGGACTTAGAGTTTCAACTTCAGAAAGTTACGCTAGCAATTCAAGAAGTTGTTGAGGATGTTTACCTTACTGATAAAGAAAGGCAACAAAGAATAAAAAAACTAATTAATTTTAAAGAAGCAATAATCTACAAGGGAAGAGAACTTCGTATTGAATTAGAAGCAGCTTAAAGTAAACTTATTAATTTTTAATAGTTAAAAATAAAAAAGGATTGCTATTATCGATTAATTAATTAATTCACAATCAATATAAATGTCGCCTGGAACAATTGATTTTATAATTCTCTCATTACTTTTTGTTAGTCTACAAGCTTGGTGGATAATTCCATTAATTAACAAGAATAATAAAATGAATGGAAAGGGGAAAGAATTAAGAGAAGAAATTAAGCAGCTAGAGAAACTATACAGAAAATAAAAGTTAGTTATAGTATTTATTTTATTTTTTAAGATAAATATGGACGTTAAAAGTACAAGAAAATGAAACTAGTTATGGCCTCTTTTTTTGATGCAATTTAAATATCTCCAAAATATTCTTTTGCAAAAGAAAAATTTGAAGTTAATCCATTAATTCAAACTGCTAAGGACTTATCTGGTGAATTTTTAATTACATACAATAAGAACCTGAATTAAGACTTTTGAAAGTCAAAATACCAGTAGGTTTTAAAAGACTCCGATTCATAAGGATCCTTCTCTTATGTTGATTTAGTTACGCGAGGGAAATTAAAACATGTAAGAGTTAGAGTTATTAATACATTTAGAGCAGGAGATGTTTTCGATGAGAGTAATAATGGGTGAAAACATTAAGTTCAAAGTATTGGAAAAATAACTACTGTTCTTAATGTTGGGTTTATTTTAGTAGTGGGAGTGACGATTACAATTAAAAAATAAAAGTATTAATTTAACCCTCTATTCATTTCGATAATTGAATTGATTTCTTTTATGATGAACAACTGTAATGTGAAATACCTCCATTATTAAAAAATTGACTTGGCTTTAGACGATCATATTTTTGTTGTATTTCTAATGAAAGTTCTTCATATGGATTGTTGAGGATATTTTGTAATTCTTTAATTCTGCTGTAATTTCCCTCCTCAGCTTCTTCATATGCAGGAACTATCAACCATTCACGCCAAGTAAACTTTGGGTTTACTTGTTTCATTGATTTGGATATTTCTTTGGAATCCCCGTTTTTCTTCATGCAATCATGCCATTTTTTTAGCCAAATATTCCATTTTTTAGTAAGGTCCTCAGTCAGAGGTAAGTAAAAACTATTTTTTAACAAAGATATATTCTCAGGTATATTAGAAAGATTTCTGAAAAAAATTGTGAAGTCAGTCTTAGAAATTACCATGAGAGTAAAAAGTTCGTTGATTAAAGATTCTTTATATTTTTCTAAACCAATTTTTTTTGCCCACATTATTTCTATTTCTTTGCTCATTAAAATAGAAAAATCTTTTTTGATTTGCTCTAGTTTTTCTATGTCTTCTTTATTCTCTAAAAGTAATGGTCGGAGAGATGTGCAAAACATCTTAAAATTTGTTTCTGCAGCATAAGGTTGATTAAAAAATGAAAAATGTTCACCACCTCCAGTCCAGGGTTGAAAGCTTGGGTCAAATAATTCACAAAAGCCAAAAGGACCGTAATCCAGAGTAAATCCTCCAGCAGCACAATTATCGCTATTGAAATTACCTTGGCAGTAACCAACCCGCATCCAGTTAGTGACAAGTGATATAAGTCTTTCTCGATATAAATAAGCTAACTTAATTATGTTCTCAGTAAATGATTTACTAGGATCTATGTCATCTTTGTAGTTCCTATCTATAAGGTGTTGCACTATTATTTTTAGCTCATTAAAAGCTTCATTATGAGAATTACTTCGAACTCTGCGAGCGAAGAGTTCCAACTGACCTACACGCAAAAATGATGGGGCGACACGTGTAGAAATTGCGGCATGATTATCAACCATAATATCAGGCTCAAAATACTTAGACCCTTTTGTATACCAGGGTCTTCTAACCATTTCTGTTCCTGATACATAGAGTGTTAGAGATCTTGAAGTGGGAATTCCTAAGGCGTGCATCAACTCTTGTGCAAGAAATTCACGAACGCTTGATCGCAGCACAGCTCGACCATCTGCGCCACGACAATAGGGTGTAGGCCCCCCTCCCTTAAGTTGCATCTCCATTCTTTTTCCATTAAATAAACCTTCGAATACAGAAATTGCTCGTCCATCTCCATATCCATCACCTGTCCCAAAAGGACATTGCTGTATATATTCAGTACCATAAATAGACAATGCATACCCAGTTGCCCAGCCAAAGGGAATCGTTGGAGAATCAGCAACTTCGATATCCCCTGAAAAAAAACTACAAAACTTTTTATCTTTTATAAGCTCAGAACTTAATCCTAACTCTTCAAATAATTTTGAGCTATGAGCGATATATTTTGGGTCTGGAATTGGTGTTGGAGTTACGGGAACATAATGGCCTGAATAAACTGGTCTAGGCTTGTGATCATTACCATCATTTGTTGATTGAGGATCAGCGTTAAGAGAATTAATTAAAGAAAAATTTGCTAATTTTGAAAACTCAGAAAAATTTTTAGTTTCTTTACCTTTTGATGATTTAGAGTTTCGTAACATTAATTTCAGCCTTTATTCGTTATATAGATTTTAATTGCCTTAAGATAAACAATAATAATTACTTTATAGCGAATCTAATCAATTTTAATTTATGGTAATTTACTTTTCTATAAAAAATTAATTAAATATAAAATAAATAAGACTCAAATTTTAGTCAAAGAAAAGTCCTGTGGTAAAAAACTTTTTTAAGTATAATCTTTTGTCAATATAAATTAGGAAATATTTTTTTAAGATTGTTTTTCATCTTTTAGCTAAGAACTTCCGAAAAAAAAATAAGTTAAAGTATTGCATAAATTTTTATTTTTTTATATAAATCCTAAAAGCATATAATTTTTTTCTGTTAACTACCACCTTATATCTAAATTTTTATTTTACTAATTTCTATTTAAAAAATAACGATATCTATAGTTATTGATATCAAGATACCCAGCCTTTAAGTAAATCAAAAATACTTATTACTAATCCAAAAGCAATAATTGGAGGAGAAACCCATCTCATCATAAATTTTAAATATCTTTTTGTTTTAATACCTACTTTCGAAGTATTAAGTTCTTCATCAAACTTTGTAGGAACTACCCATCCCATAAAGAATGATACGAGGAATCCTCCAAAGATAAGCATTACGCCTCCAAAAATCGAATCAACCGTTCCAAGTATGTTCAAATTTAATGCTGAAGGAATCCCTGCTATAAATAGAAATAAAGTGATGATCCAGACAGATTTACTTCTTTGAAATCCAAATTTATCCATCAATGAGGAAACTGGGACTTCCAATAGAGAGACAGAAGACGTTATGGCAGCTATATAAGCTAGTGCAAAGAAGGCAACTGCCACTATCCTCCCTGCAGATCCATATGAACCTAACCCTGTTGGAATAGAAATAAATAATGCTCCAACAGTTGATTCGGAAATAGCGTCATTTAATCCAAAAGTTAGAACTATTGGAAAAGTAATTAAGCCAGCCATTAGTCCTACCAGGGTATCTAATGAAGCGACCCCAATACTTAATTTGGGTAAATTACTTTTTTTATTTAAGTAGGAAGCATATGTAACCATTATTCCAATACCTAAACTTAAAGAAAAGAACGCTTGAGTAAATGCGTTTCTTATTGTTTGAGGGTTTCTTAATTCTGCAAAGTCAAATTTAAATAAGAAAGTCTTATATCCTTCCCATGCTCCTGAAAGGGTAGTAGCCCAAATTGCGAGAAAAACAAGAATTATGAAAAGTAGAGGCATGAAGAATCTCGTAACTTTTTCAATACCTTTTTTTATTCCCGATGAAACTATAAGTGCAGTAAGAACAAGACTTAATAAATGTCCTAATAAAACACTGCTTCCACTACTTATAGAACCAAAGAAATTCTCAGCTTCCCCTAGATTTTTTGGTAATCCAAAAAATAATGAGTGAAATAAAGTATCTGCCGTCCACCCCATTATCACTGAATAATATGAAGCTATACCAAGAGGAGCAATGAAAAAAAGTATTCCTAGTGGATACCAATTCTTTCCTCCTAATTTAACTGGAGCAAGTAATGAACTTGCCATTGCGCTTCTTCCTAAGGCCATTTCAGATACAAAAACTGGAAGACAAACAATTAATACAATTAATATATATAAGATTACAAAAGCAGCTCCTCCTCCTTGTGATGCTCTGTAAGCAAAGCCCCATAAATTGCCAAGGCCAACAGCACTTCCAGCGGCGGCAAGAATAAATCCGAGCTTACTAGTCCATTGTTCTCTGTGAGAAATCTTTGAGTCCAAAACTTAAAATGATTTTAATAGTTGATTTATAACTTATTTATATAAATAATTAATATTTATTTTGAATAAAAACTTATTTTTTAATAATTCAATACTTCAGGATTATTTGAGCACTTTTCAAAATGATTTGTTTGTTTTATTTTTGTTGATAAAACATTTAGAATTTTAGAAACCTAATTCACTAAATTTATGGCTATTGAAACAACAGTTCTAGATTTTAAACTCAGCAATACCTTTGAAGAATATGAAGCCCATATGAATGCTCCTGAACAACAAGCAATGTTTAAAGAGATGGGCGTTGATACTTTTTATATAGGGAAATCTTTAGAAGATCCAAAAAGAGCAACAGTAATGTTTCAAGGTTCTGAAAACGTTTTATACGATATTTTTACAAATCCTCAGACAAAAACAATTGTTGAAGCCTCTGGGCATATTTATGAAGGAACAAAAATAACTCGTTGGCTTTCTTAATCAAACTGGAAGACTAAATAATTTTGCTATTAGAATTTTTTTTAATGAATTATTAATTATTAATAGAATCTTATTCTTTTGGAGCAAATCTTTCTAATTAAGGAATAGAACTTTTGAGTCTAATGCTTTAAACGCAGGTCATGAATATGGAAATATCTACAAATTTTGATTGTTTAAAGTCGGTACCTTCTCATATATGAAAATGTCTTAATTTAAGAAAAGGTACTTTTTGGATTTTGTGCCTCTCTGAAATTTATGATATACATAAACCTCAAATAATTCGGAAAACAAAATGTGTAGAGGTATATGATTTACTACTTGAGAAAAGACTTAAAATAGATTAAAAATGAAATTAATTATCTTACATTTTTGCAATATTATTTGGTAAATTTGTTATTAATTGATTCAAAAATCAAAAAAAATGCTTAATTCAGATGAATTATGTATTGAGAAGATTCTCAATCAGACAAGATCTAGCGAAAGAAAATTTAAGGAAGGCAATTTTAAAGGGGCAATTGAAGATAAAAGGGAAGTAAGGTTCATTTTGAATTCTAAATTTTGTGATAAAGATATTATTAAAATATTCAAAGAAGAATTATCACGTTTATATGCATCCAAATTTGACTTAATAAATGATCATAAATTAAGAATTAATGAACTAAAAATTAATAAGATTGTCAAGTTATTAGAACAAAAAAGTGATGAAAAATATAATAAAGGAGATTTTAAAGGAGCTATAAGAGCATTAAGGCGATCTGAGAAATACTTAGCAAATTAAAGACTTTCCTATTTGATTTTTTGGTAAAGTTCGCTTTCATAGATATATACCAATTTATTTTCTCCTGCTAATTTATGGTCATGCCTCAGTCTACCTTGGAAAGTTTATTATTTTTTTTGGTGCTATCTCTAATTTCATCTTATCTAGTTAGAATTAAGTATGGACCCAGATTAAAACAACAAAAATAGTTTAACTTATTCACAAAAATTTTATTTTTACACAAAATTTTTAGTTATGTTTTTTTGAATTTCACTTTAATAAGTTACTCAACTATTGAAATATCAGAACTTTATTAATTACCTATTCTTTTCTTCCTTTTGGAAGTCGTTAATAAGGAATCTAATTTTAATAAATACTAATTTGTTTTTTCTTCGTTCTGCCATAAATTAGCTATTCCCAACAAAAGAGAATTAACCTCCGAATTTGTAGATCCTGAATCATTTTGAAATCTTATACAAATTTCTTTTATATCTTCAAATGCTTGTTCAATTAATATTGTATTTTGGTCTGGATTTGCCATGAGAAACCTAATAAACACCGTTACAATTAAATCCGCTGCAATCTATAACTCTAAAAATATTTATTAAGAAATTATGAACATTATAATCGAAAAAGAAAGCCCAAGTAATTAAGATTGCAAAAGCAGAGAAGGCAAATGCAGCGTATTGAAGCCAATGAGTCCCGGTACTATCAATTCCATTTTTGTCAAAATTGGAGTTACTCAATTTCCTTTAATATTTTACATATACTAAAAAATTTTTTTTACTTACGTTGAATAAAGTAGATTAAACTTAGTAAACTCTAATCTTGTTATAAAATTACTATCATAAATTAGTACTCCATGAATCTTGATAAAGCCAACTTAAGAAAGTAAGAGTGATAATATTTCCAAAAATATATAGTAAAGCCCATAAGGGGTTATAAATATTTGCAATTATTATAGATATTAGGAAAATAATTATTCCGGCCAAAGTTAAATCTTTAATAGGTAAATTTTCCGTATTAATAGAATTAATCATCATACTTTAATATTAATTTTCATATTTATATTATAAGTCAATTTTTGAATAATTTTAAAAAACCTAAATCAATTTTTTTAATAATCTAAACCTAGGATTGTGTTTTTTTAATACTTGCAGTTTAAAATTATCTAATGAAAGTATAGATATGGAAATTAATTTGATATGAAATTTCATAGTAATTCTTTAATTTAAGTTTATTAAAAAATAGATTAGAGAAATATATATGTTTTGTGATTCAAATACTTTAAATTTCTTATTAACTACTGGTAGAATTTTTACAAAAGCATAAATTATAAAAAATTAATTTAATGAAAAAAATTACTATTAATTTATCTTTTTATAATCAAGATAAAATTTTAAGGAGACATATAGAAGGTTGGTTATCATGGCCTAAAGAAGTTAGAAAATATTATTCATTTTGTGTAGTTGATGATTTTAGTAAAAATGATGCTAAAAATGTTTTAAAGGGACTTGATATATCGAGTCTTGATCTAACTATTTATAGAGTTAAGGAAGATTTATGTTGCAACATAGCTGGAGTTAGGAATTTATCTGCAAGAGAATGTAAGACAGAATGGATGGTGATTTTGGATATGGATACTATTATTTCTGAAAATCTTTCTAAGGATTTGTTAAGTTTATGCGATAGTCCTCCTGGAAATTGTTTTAAATTTAATAGAAAGGTTTTAAAAAACCCATTTCATTTAAAAAATAATAAAGAACATCCCGCCGTATGTCTTTTGAGAAAAAATGATTATTGGAAAGTTGGAGGATGCGAAGAAGATCTTGTTGGAAATTATGGGCAAACGGATCCGATTTTCTGGTACAGAGCAAAAGGAATATTAAAAATAAATTATCAAAAAGATATGTATTTGGAATATTTACCAAAAGGATCAGCCAATATAAAAAGAAATAAAAATAAAAATATTAAATTATTTGAGCAAAAAAAAATAACCAATCAATGG
>JAOOLH010000041.1 GCA_028408675.1 Prochlorococcus sp. AH-716-K03
CTTTGTAAGAGAAGCCTCAGCAACTTCTCTTAATTTTTCCAATTGTTCTCTAGTTTTATTCATAATTCATTAGTTAGAAATACATCACTTGAAATGATGGTTTTAAAACAAATTTTCACTCACACACAACTTTATCTTCACTCTGTTTTTTATAAAGTCAAATAAATCTCTATCAATTGATGTTTTATGAGGACTTGCAATTAAAACTTCTTTTCTCATAATCATAATAGGATTAGACATCAAAAAGTTGTTCGGAATTATGATGTAAATACTGGTAAGCCTATAGTAGCCGTTGTTATTAACGCACCCGCAAAGATTAAAAAAGGGAGATAAGGAAAGTTTTTCAAATTCAACTTTGGTAATTTGAGAATACTATATAGGTATTTATACTGTTTGTCTAGTCCTAATTCTTTCAAATAGTTTAAATTCGTCTTTTATAGGCTAGAAATAAAAGTTATCCGAATTTCCCTGAGATATATTCTTGAGTAGTTTTTTCCTTAGGAGAACTAAAGATCTTCTTTGTAGAATTGAATTCCGCTAGATATCCAACCTTACCTCCATCACCATCTTCATATTCAATTGCATTAAAGAAAGCAGTCATGTCACTAACTCTTAGAGCTTGCTGCATATTGTGAGTAACTATTATAATTGTGAAATTCTTCTTAAGTTCGTGCATTGTTTCTTCTATTTTTAAAGTTGAAATAGGATCTAATGCTGAACAAGGTTCATCCATAAGTATTATTTCAGGTTCAATTGCTATTGTTCTTGCTATACATAGTCTTTGTTGTTGCCCCCCAGACAATGAGTAACCACTATCATTTAATTTATCCTTACATTCACTCCATAAAGCAGCCTTTTTAAGCGAAAGTTCCACCAAATCGTCCATATCTCCAGCATATCCATTAATTCTTGCTCCAAAGGCAATATTTTCATAAATAGATTTAGGAAAAGGATTAGGTTGCTGAAAAACCATCCCGATTCTTCTTCTAACTTCTACAGGATCAACTCTTTTATCATAAATATTCGTCCCATCAAAAAGAACTGTACCTTTTAAAGAACAATTAGGAATCAGATCATTCATCCTATTTAAAGACCTTAAAACAGTCGATTTACCGCAACCAGAAGGTCCAATCAAAGAAGTTATATCTCCTTTCTTGAAATTACAAAAAATATTTTTTACAGCTTCAAATTTTCCATAGCTAATAGAAACATCTTCAAGAGATAAAATATTATTCTTTTGTGCCTTTTTAGTATTTTTAATCATTTCATACCCTCTTAGTCTTCTCTGTAAATGCGGCTAAAATCCTTGAAAATATATTTACAGAAAGAATAGACAAAACAAGGATGAATGATGCCGCCCAAGCAAGTTTATTTTGAGCATCATATGGTTCTAAAGCAAAATTATAAATTAAAACTGCGAGAGATCCCATTTCGTAGAACAAATCACCAAATCCTGTTATGTAGTAGTAAGAGAATAAAGCTGTGAAAATTAATGGAGCTGTTTCTCCCGCAGCCCTGGCTATCCCAAGGACTACACCAGTAGCTATAGAGCGAAAGGCAGAAGGTAAAGTTATTTTTAAAATTGTTGTATACATACTCGCTCCAACTCCAAGGGAAGCATACCTTAATTCGTTTGGAACTAACTTTAAACCCTCATCAGTTGTTTTTATCACAGTCGGCAACATCAATATTGAGAGTGCCATCCCTCCAGCGAAGCCACTATACATACTTCCAAATAAGATTTTAGTTGAAACGATTAGGGCATATATAAATACACCCGCAATTATTGAAGGAACACCAGCTAAAACATTAACTCCAAATCTAATAAACCTTGAAAAAGGTCCTCCTTTTGAATATTCAGCTAGATATATACCACCACCAACACCTACTGGTATCGCAATAATTGAAGCAATGGTAGTGATTATTAATGTCCCTATTAATGCAGGGTTAATTCCACCCGCATCTAAATCATCTCCAGGAGGGTTGGGCTCTAAGGTAAATAGCTCAGGAGTTATCTGAGCTCCACCTTTTATTAGAATATAAGTTACCAAAAAAATCAAAGGAAGTATCGCAATCACTACACAAATCAAAGACAACGTTGTAAAAACTTTATCTCCTATATTTCGAGATGAATTTTTCTGGTAAAAAAGTGAATTCATATTATTTAATATTTGAGACTAAATTTCTTAACTAGCCATTGAGCAAAGATATTAACCACCAAAGACAAAATCATCAGAACAAATGCTGCGTAAAACAATGAGGAAACTTGACTTCCATCAGCTTCTCCAAATTGATTTGCGAGCATAGAGGAGATGGTATATCCAGGAGATAATAAAGACCAACTAAATGCATTAGAGTTTCCGATAATCATTGTGACCGCCATAGTTTCTCCCATCGCCCGACCTAAAGCCAGCAAAACTCCGGCCATAATTCCTGATAATGCGGCTGGCAAAATTACTGAAAAAATTGTTTTCCACCTACTAGCTCCAATTCCATAAGATGCATTTCTAAGTTTTTTTGGGACTTGATTGAGAGAATCTCTAGCAATAGATGTCACTATTGGTAAAAGCATTACTACTAAAATCAATATCGCCAACAAAGAATTCCTACCAGTAGGTTCTGTACTAAACAGAGGAACCCATCCAAAGAAATTATGTAAAAAGACAAAAAAGGCTCTAAAAAAAGGTTCCATCACAAATATTGCCCATAACCCCAAGACAACTGAAGGTATAGCAGCTAAAAGTTCAACAAAAGATCCTATTATTTCTCTAAAGACTTTAGGAACAAAATCTTCAGTAATAAATATTGCGGTTCCTACCCCCAATGGAATAGTTATCAATAATGAAATAAAAGAGGTTATTAGTGTTCCATAAATTGCAGTAAATGCTCCATATTCATCTTTAACTGGATTCCACTCAGAGGTCACAAGAAACTTAAGACCATACCTTGAGAATGATTCAAATGACTGAACAAAGACTACTAAAACAATTCCTAAAAGTATGATCGCTACAAAACTAGACAAGACTAGAGCAGTATTCTTAAAAATAATATCTATATTTTTTTCAATTCCGAATCTTTTTCGATTCTTGAAAAGAGCTAATTTCTCTTCCATTAAAAAAAGAATATCTTTATAAATCTACTACTAAATGAGCAAAAAGACTTCCAGAAAAGTCAAAAATTTGGATATTTGATTATTTACAAGATCTCTTATTCGATGATGATTGAATTAAATTACCCATCCAATTTTTAATATCTGATAATACTTCCAAATCTAATTTGTAGTAAACCCATCTACCCTCTTGTCTATCAGAGATAAGACCTGAATCTTTTAGGATCTTTATGTGATAAGAAATTCTAGATTGAGATAATCCAGTTACTTTAACTATGTCGCAAACGCATATCTCTCCACCCATCATTAATTCAAGAATATTTATTCTGATCGGATCTGAGAGGGACTCCATTATCCCAATAAATTGCTCACTATTAATCTTTTTAAGTTGTCCTAACACTATTGATCACCTCCCGATCTTCCCAACAGCATCAATAGATTTTTTAAGAATTTCACCTTTCAAAGGTATAAACCCAAGTTCTGATGCTTTTGATTGATATTCCTTACTAAGCAATTTATAAAAAGTTTCCTTTAAAGCATTAGCATTTCTTCCATTTCCTGATTGATAGGCAAGGATCCATGTCAATGTTGAGATGGGATATGCACCTTTAGCCTTGGGGTTTGGATTGGTGCCCGCTAAGTTTTTATCAAGTGTTATGCCATTTAATGCAATAGCTCCGGACTCTTCATTAGGTTTTATAAATTCTCCAGATGAATTTTGCAAAGCTGCTGCCTTAACATTCCCTCTTATATAAGACTGATTCACATATCCAATAGCACCTGAAGTATTTTGAATTACTCCTGATACGCCTGCATTCCCTTTTGCTCCAACTCCAGATGGCCACTTAACAGATTTACCAGTTCCTAAAGTCCATAATGATGAAAAGGCTTGCATTGAATTAGTAAAGGCTTTTGTAGTACCAGAACCATCAGAACGATGAGTCCAAGTTAATTTACCTTCTTTACATCCTATTTCCCTCCAATTTTTTATTATTCCCATTGCAACTTGAACAGCTTGTTCTTGAGTAAGTTTTAAATCACATTCGTAGTTATATCCAAAAGCAATTGTTCCTCCAACCATGGGGATTTGAACAAGACCTTTATCAATTTTCTGGATATCACTTTCTTTCATAGGTTCATCTGAAGCTCCAAAATTTACCGTTTGATCAATAAAAGCTCTCCTACCCGAACCAGATCCAACAGCTTGATAATTAACTCGAGCTCCGCCTGACTTGGCTAAATCAAAAAACCATCTTGTATAAATCTTTGAAGGGAATGTTGCTCCTGCTCCACTTAATCTTTTTGATGCCATTAATGGAGATGAAAGGATGAAAGA
The DNA here is from genome assembly GCA_028408675.1 of Prochlorococcus sp. AH-716-K03. GTDB lineage: Bacteria > Cyanobacteriota > Cyanobacteriia > PCC-6307 > Cyanobiaceae > Prochlorococcus_A. Next base: position 4,446 of record JAOOLH010000041.1, read on the forward strand.
TAAAGCAGAAGATGCGATAAGAAATTTCTTAAAAATGCCCATTTAGGATTATGAAACTAAAGTAAATTACAACAGACTAATTTATAAATTAAACCAATTAATTAAATCAAAAGATATGCATCAAATTATTTTGATGTAATTCTTTATATGTCTATTTCAATAGCTCAACTGAAACTACAAGATTTCCTAAAAGTCTATTAAGGGTAGTTAGTTGTTCCTTACTTCCAAAAGCAATTAATACCTGACCTGGCTGAAGTAAAAAATCACCCCCAGGATTAGTTATTAACTTTTCATCTTCTTTTATTGCCAATATTTTAGCTCCACTCTTTTTACCTATTCCAAGCTCTAAAAGAGTAATCTTTTCTGCAGTTTCAAAAAGGCTAATATCATTACTTAATTCAAATTCTTCAATTTCACATTCACTACCCGCCAATAAATCTAAGAAGTCAATCGCTATTGGTCGAAGAGCCATTGATGCCATAGCTCTTCCCGCTGCTATATAAGGACTAACAACAATACTTGCCCCAGCTAATCTCAATTTACTCGCAGCTTCTTCAGTTCCAGCTCTAGCAATAACTCTAATTGTACTTCTTATCCCTTTAGCACTTAAAACGACATATAAATTAGCAGCATCATTAGGCAAGGTGACAACCAAACTTTTACATTTATCTAATCCAGCTAGTTTTAAGGTTTCATCAAGAGTTGCATCAGCACAAAGCACTTCTAAACCATTATCTTCAGCAATCTTTTTTCTATCTTCATCGCTTTCTACAACTATTATTGGAATATTTTGTGTTTTTATTTGATTAGATATTTCCTGACCTACCCTCCCATATCCACACAAAATTACATGATTTTCCATTTTTCTAAGAATTCTTTTAAAACGTAATTCATTTACTCTTTGAAAATAGCCGGATTCAAATAATCTAACAGCTTTTTGAAAGGTAAATTGAATAAATATTAATCCACCTACGATTATTAATACAGTGATAATTCTGCCTTCAGGACTTAAAGTTTGAACTTCTCCAAAACCAATAGTGGTTATTGTGATCAGAACCATCCATAAGCAATCACCCCAATCCCAGCCCTCTGTAATTCGATACCCAATAGCACCTAAAAAAAACAGAAAGAATAAAGAATAAATAAGGCCAAACCAAGGCCTTAAGTAGTCTTTAATAAAATAGAACTCAAATAATCTAAGCTTCATATCTCTTATTATCGTTAACTATTCAAAAATTTCATAATATTTTTCTATTATGTAGCTAAAAGAATTTATTAATTTAGTGAAATACATATTTAGTCGAATATTAATATTTATTTTTATCGCTTTATGCATTAAACAAATGCTTTCTGTTTCAGGGGTAATTTAAATCTCTTAAAACAATTTTTTTATTGTTTTACTTTTACTGACTCTATTAAAAAATCAGAAGCTGACCTTAACCAATCAGCTACCGTCAAACGTAAATCAGGCTGTGAATATACTAAAGCCACAATAATCGCAACTAAAATTATTTTCACCATAGCTCTTCAAATATTCTTTTGAATTAAAGCACATCTATAAAGTAAAAAGAACCTTAATTAAATAAAAATCAGACTAATTACCTAATTAAATTTTCTCTAATTGATTAAATAAATATTCTACTCTTCTTAAATTAACACCTAAATCTGATTGACCTAATCTTGCAGCTGATCTTATTTGAATAATTCCTTTGGATCTATCAACATAACTTCTTACATCGAGTTTAAGTATCTCAAGATCATCTGGAAATCTAAAAATTGCACTTCTACAAACACCTCTCCAATAATTTTTACCACTCTCAAGGACTTCAGTTCTAGGTAAACCTTCTGCTAAAGAAACGAGTTGATAAAATTTCTGATCAACATTTATTAGTTTCTTTTCCATTAACACACTATTTAAGGGATTTGTTATTGGAGCAAGGCCTTGAGCTGTAAAAGTCATCTTATTAAAAACTATCTCAATGTTCTAACTGATTTTTAATGCAAAGTGAGAGCAAAAAGAAAACTAATTTTCCTGAAACATTAGATCTTTCAAAAAAATTATTATTTTAGAGTTTTTTAAAACTTTAGATTTTTGATTATCTTTTTTGATAAAGATGGTTGTCTATTCTGATTACTTTTCAATTTTCTTATCCAAAACGCAACTCCAATTAACAAAAAGAGTTCAATAATTATTCCAACACCCATAACATTCATTTATTTCTTTTCCTTTTTCTTTTGAGTTCCCTCAATATAAGGAACAAGAATATTTAATAACCACTTTTTAAAAGAATTAATTGGATTCATAATTTATTTCTCCTTCCTCCATAAGCTTCTTCCTTTAATCAGATCTTCTACATTAGGCCAAGCTGCTATTAATTCCTTAAGAGCTTTTCTGTTTGGGGTATAGAAAATACATGAAAATCCACTGATTATATAAAGAAAGAACCAAATTTTATTTTCTGTATATGCTAAAAAGAACGAAAATATAAAACTACCTATAAAAGAGAAGAAAAATAATCTATTTATTATTTCAAGAGGAGTTCTTTTTAGCCTGTAATATCTATTATCTTTTCTATTAGTATCAGAATCTGCTTCAAACTTTTTTTCGTATGAATTAATTATTTCTTCCTCGAGAATCTCATCATAATTAAGGTTCCTAGTGGGATTAGAATTATTTTCTTTACTACTCATAAACTTTTTAACAACCCCTTATATCTACATAATATTATAAATCTTCGAGAGAAAATACATAATTCAAAATTTTACATGCTTCAAATTAGACAAAAAGGTCATGTTTTTGAAAATACTCAAAAATTGTTTTGTTTATGACTAATACGTTACTTAAAATATTATTTTTAATTTTTTCTATTCTTTGGATCATTGGTAACTTGCAATGCTATAGGATTTTTAGCAATCAAATAATTGAAAGGCAATATCTTATTATCGAGTTAGGATAATACAAATTTTAAAATTTTATGCAAAGATATTTAATCTCCTATGAATTCACAGATGGAGAAGATCAAGAGGAAGGTGGAGAGATGCTAATTAATTGGTATGAATCAGGAGGACCTCAAAATAGGCCTGAAAATTATGAAGTTCATTCATGGATTTTTATGGTACAAAATGGAATTGGTCATTCCGTTGTGAGTGCAGATTCCTTAGAAACAATATGGAAACAGTGGCATCCTTGGAGAAGGCTAATGGATATTAATATTCAACCTTGTTTGGATCTTGATGAGACTGTGTCATTATTTAAAAAGCAAAAAATGAATACACGTATGGATTAAAGAAGCTTTAATAAGTTTTTAATTTACTTTTAGTAGCTATCAATACGTCAAGGATGTATAGCTGCGTTAAAAAAGGGCAAGAATAGTTTTCTATTATGTTTGATTCTTATCACATTTACTTTAAAGGAGAAATTCTCTTTAAAAATCTAAGTAAAGATGACTTTGAATTCGTATGGGGTAAGCTTTATACGTCCTACATAAATGCTATGCATGACGAACTTACTTTTGAGATAATTAGTGAAAATAGCGTAAAAGATTTGGTTCATAATTTAGAACCTTCATATTGATTTAAATTATTAAAATTAAGAGTAGAAGAGGAACAGTTTTTTATCCTCAATTTCACAATATTCTTTTTCTTCCTTACTAACATCAAGACTTATATTTTTGGCCTCTTTTTCAACATTTAAATTATAAATCTTAAAATTTTCATTTCGCTTAAATAAAGCAGCAATACCAATGTCTGTTATGAACCAAACAAAATGAACTGTCTCACCTATTGGCTCGTCTTTTAAAGAGTCAAGTATAAAATCATGAGTTGAGTTCATTTAATTTAAGTAATTCAATTACCCCCATTACAGTATCTAACTGCCTCGGCGTTAGTACTACCATTTTCTACAATTTCAGCGACACAACTATTAAAGACTTTAGATTCTTTTTTGATAGAGCAAAATCCAAACGCAATTGCAGCTAAAGCTATTGCAGATACGAAACTAGAACCAAGTTGAATAAAACCATAAGCGACCATGATTTTTTTCTTACCGCCACATTTTTTAGAGTCTTTTTTTTCTTCC
>JAOOLH010000042.1 GCA_028408675.1 Prochlorococcus sp. AH-716-K03
GAAGTCCCAAAATCAACCCAACTTCTTGACCATAAATTTTGATATTCCATAACACCTAAATTATGCATCAATGCTGGAAGAGCAGATTCTTTTTGTTCATTATCGTATGACATCCAACTTAAATCGGAACCCTCTTCATGAGTTTGTAAGTTCTCAGAATTAAAACCGCCTAACCTACCTAAAACATACCAGCTATCAAAAACACCATCTATATAGTTTTTTTCTGCTTCAGTGGGGATTTCAAAAAACTTTAACCAAATCCAACAATTAAAGGGATCGACTTCCCTAAATACAATATTCATTTTTACTGTTTAGTTTTTTTTTGATCTATGATTATTATAAGTTGGTAATTCAAAGTTTAAAATTTATACCTGCAACTAAATTAATAATGCTTGATTTAAAAGATATTACTTATCAACCTCAAACAGGAAGTAAAAAGATACTAGATGATATTAGTTTCAATGTTCATGAAAATGAAATTATATTAATTTGTGGGAATAGTGGTTCAGGAAAAACAACTCTGTTGGAAATAATAAGTGGATTAATTATTCCTCAGAAAGGAGAGATTACTTGGAAAAATAAAAACATCTCTGCTAGGCAAAGAAGATGGATAAGTGGAGTAGTATTCCAATTCCCCGAAAGATACTTTTTAGGAGCAACCATTGGGAAAGAATTAAAAATTGGTTATAAATCATTGAGAAAAAAAAATATAGATCAAGTTTTGAAAAAAGTTGGTCTATCAGATATAAATCTGACTCACAGTCCTGAGAAATTGAGTGGTGGTCAACAGAGAAGATTAGCTGTAGCAGTTCAATTAATGAGAAATCCAACTATTCTATTACTTGATGAACCAACTGCTGGACTTGATTGGTCAATGAAAAATGATGTCAAGAATTTAGTTCTCAATCTCAAAAATAAAAATACAATAATAATAGTTACTCATGAACCCTCATTATTTCAGGGGATACCCTCTAAGATATTAGTCCTTGAACAAGGAAAGATTAAGGAATTAACGAAAGAAAATTATGGCAGATAAAATTGTACGTGCAACTGCAGCTAATGGTGGGATAAGGTTAGTTGCGGTATTAACAACAGATGCATTGATGGAAGCGAAAAAAAGGCATGAATTATCATACCTAACTACCTCTATCCTGGGGAGAGCTTTCAGCGCCTCTCTTCTATTAGCAAGTTCCATGAAAGTAATGCATGGGCGAGTTACTTTAAGAGTAAGATCTGATGGTCCTTTAAAGGGACTACTAGTGGATGCCGGCAGAGATGGGAAAGTTAGAGGTTATGTAGGAAATCCTAATTTGGAATTAGATTTAGTCAAAACTAATTCAAATCAATATTCTTTTGATTTCACCAAAGCATTAGGGACAGGTTATTTAAATGTTATTCGGGATAATGGGTTTGGAGAACCTTTTACTAGTACTGTTGAGTTAGTTAATGGAAATATTGCCGAAGATTTGGCCTCTTATCTATATCATTCTGAGCAGACTCCTTCTGCTGTATTTATTGGGGAAAAGATTCAAAACAATAATATTATTTCTAGCGGAGGATTGTTAGCGCAAGTTTTGCCAAAAAAAGAAACTGATCCATTATTAGTTTCGCTGCTTGAAGAAAGATGTAAAGAAATTAAGACTTTTAGTGAAGACTTATTTAAATCAAAAGATAATCTTCTTTCACTAATAAAAAATGTATTTCCAGATATTGACGATAAATCAATTTCCGAGAAAGCTCGAACTCAAGGAGTTAGATTTGAATGTCGGTGCTCTAAACAAAGAAGTTTAAATGCAATGAAAATGCTTGATAAAAACGAATTAGAAGATATTTTAATTAAAGAAGGAAAAGCCGAATTAGTCTGTGAATTTTGCAAGAATAAATATGTAATAAATTCTGAAGAGATTAAAGAGATGATAAAAAATTAATTTAAAGGAAAATTACTCCTATCCACAAAATTATCATTGCTGGTAAACTTTGAATTTTTTGAATTGATAGAGAGTTATTAGATATTTCCTGAATAAATGAGTTGGTTTCAAATAAACCTCCGAATATTAATCCAATTGAAAGAAATGTCACACTCCATCCTAGAGAACTAATAAACTTTTTACCCGATTTAATTTGAATATAAGTGAGGATTAATGTTGAAATAGAAAGCAGAAGTCTGTTGTAAGGATCAGGACTAATCAAAAGTATTATCAAAAATAATAATCCAATAGATAATTTAATTGAAAGATTATCAAAAGATGGAGGGGTTATTTTTGGAAGGCTATATTCGTTTGGTTTGTTACCATTATTTAAATTTTTTATTTTTGATAAAAGGGGGAAATCATCATTAAGGAGTTTATTAATTTGTTTCTCTTTTTTAGAAGCATTTTGAGCCTCGAAACTAACACTACCTGATTGTCTTGCCTTCAAGCTACCCATTAACAATTGATCAAAAGATGATTCTATTCTTGCTTTAAGTAATAAATCTTCCCCAGCCTCCTCAACTTTAATATCTCTTGCTTTTTGTATATCTTCAAAATCAGCACCTTCTTTAACACCTAATATTTCATAGGGTGTTTTATCTGGATTGTTTTTGCTTTTATTTGAATCCAATTTTTTCTTACAATAGTTATAGATTAACCGATTCTATTATCCATTAGGACTTTATAAAACAATTGGTTCCACTCCACTAACAACAGGTGCTACTTTTTTTAAATCTAAACTCTGATTATCTTCGATAAATTGATCAAGATTCCACTGATTTTTAAAAAGAATCACCGGTCTATTCCAGCAATCCTTAACTATTTTACAATTAAATATCCTTCCTAATTCCTCAATAGCTGACCATCCATCTGAAGCCCATCGTGCCAATTGGTATGGCATAGACTCAAGATTGGCATCTACTCCATATTCATTTTGTAATCTATGAATAACTACTTCCAACTGTAATTGTCCAACAGCTGCAAGGATAGGATCTCTTTTGCTCTCGTCAAAGTCATAAAGTATTTGAACAGCACCTTCTTCACGAAGTTCGTTTACTCCCTTCCTAAAGTTTTTAAACGCTGAAGGATTTGGATTTCTTAACCAACTAAATATTTCAGGACTAAAGGAAGGTATTCCTTCATATTCAAGATGAGCTCCTGTATGTAGGGTATCTCCTATAGAAAACATTCCTGGGTTATTCAGTCCAATAACATCTCCTGGATAGGCATCATTAACCACTTCTCTGTCTTGACCAAATATTTTCTGAGGTCTAGATAATCTAATCGTTTTTCCTGTTCTAGAGTGTTTTACTGACATATCCTTTTCAAATTTTCCACTGCATACTCTTATAAAAGCCACTCTGTCTCTATGTTTTGGATCCATATTTGCCTGTAACTTGAACACGAAACCGCTAAATTCATCGCTTGCAGGCTCAATATCTCCCTTATTACTATTTCTTGAAGTTGGTTTTTGAGCCATTTTTAAGAAACTATCTAGAAAGGGTCTAACCCCAAAATTTGTCATAGCCGAACCGAAGAAAACGGGAGTAAGTGAGCCATTAAAAATTTCTTCTTTCTCTAATTTAGAACCTGCCTCATCAAGCACTTCTAGCTCCTCAAGAGAGATATCTAGTAATTCTTTCTCTACATATTTTGAAAGTTCTTTATCATCTAAACTCATTCTTTTCTCATTTGACTGTTTCCCTCTAACAGCCTTATCAAATAAGATAACCTCTTTTGTAAACCTATCAATAACTCCTCTAAATTCCTCTCCGATACCAATAGGCCAATTTACTGGCAAAGTACTTAAACCAAGCTCCGATTCAATTTCATCAAGCAAAGAAAAGGGTTCTCTTCCTGGTCTATCCATCTTGTTAATAAAAGTAAATATAGGTATTTTTCTCATTCTGCATACCTCAAATAATTTTCTTGTTTGGGGTTCTAATCCTTTCGCTGCGTCTTCAAGCATAACTGCATTATCAGCTGCGGCTAAAGTTCTATAAGTATCTTCTGAAAAGTCTTTATGGCCAGGAGTATCCAAAAGATTTATTACTGATCTTTCATATTCAAACTGCAAAACAGTTGAAGTAATTGAAATACCCCTTTGTTTCTCAAGTTCCATCCAATCAGAAGTAGCTTTCCTTTGATTTCCTCTTGCTTTTACAGCCCCTGCCTGTTGAATCGCCCCTCCATATAAAAGAAGTTTTTCAGTAAGGGTTGTTTTACCAGCATCCGGATGTGAAATAATCGCAAAGTTCCTTCTTTTATTTACCGCCTCTAAGATATTTTTATTATTTAAGTTTTTGGTACTTGAACCCATTAAATTCTATTTATACAATCTCACTTACCCTTAAACTTTACCATAAATGACTAAATACTGATCACCTTCTTCAAACACTTCTAAAGAAGATAGTTTATTCTCAAAAATAAAATCTTTTAATTCTTTTAAGGTGTAAGAAGCTTTTAATGATGCGTAATAATCATTAGTCAAAATATTATTATATTTCTGCCCACATTTTTCTTTTAAATATAAGGCTGATTTTTCATCATTCGGTCTTTTAAGATCTTTATGAAAATTTATTGTCAAATTACTTGATAATCTCTCAATGCAATTAAAAAAATCATCAAGATAAGTAATATGATGAATTAAACTGTTGCTGACCAATAAACTAATATTTTTTTTTAAATAAATCTCACTTGATTTAAGACTTTTTATATCAGCACAAACGTAACGCAAATTTTTTAATTGACCCCGATTAAAGGAATTCTTTTTCTTTGACTCAGCTATTCGAATCATCTCTTTGGAGCCATCAATACCAACAACATTAGCCTTGGGCCATTTAATTGATAACTTTTCAGATATATTTCCTGGACCGCATCCCAAATCAACAATCAATTCTTTTTTATTCAAATGAATATTATTTTTTATCAAGTAATGATTTATTTGATTAATAAAATTATTCTCTCCCTCTGAAAAGTCAGCTTTAGCATAAGAAATAACCTGATCTTCTCTTTCCATCAATTCAGGTTCAACAGTTCTTTCCATAAACTTCCGTGAACAAAGATTTCATAATAAACATATTTTTACACAAACCGTTAAATAGTGGTAAGAATAGTTGCAGACGCCACAGGTAGAGTTATTCTTCCTTTACAGGTAAATTTACATACTTTTTTTTTATCGTGACAATTGCACCAAATAAAGCTTCCTCTGAGAGCAATTCTAATAATCTTAGAAAAGATGACTTCCCAAAAACAGCTCCAGCTGCTTATCCGGTCTTCTTTAGGTCATATAGCAGAAAGACAGTTTCCGGTAAAAGAGAGAATTGGAGTCAAGTTGGAGAAAGAAATTTATCTGGATTAAAAGAATTAGGAAAACTTTCTGATCAAGAATTGATGTTAATGAGAGAAATGCAGAGCAACCAAAAGGCTCAACCATCAGGAAGATGGTTATGGATTGGAGGGACTCCATGGATTAATAAAAACCAAAATTTTTCAGGAGCATATAATTGTACTTCGACAAATTTAATTGATTGGGAAGCTTTTGCCTTAATGATGGATTTAGCAATGATGGGTTGCGGCACAGGAGCAATAATAGAGCCCCATTTTATAAATAAGCTTCCAACAGTAAAAAATAAAATAACTATAAAATCAGTAAGCGAGGTCGGAATAACTCCTAAAGACCAAAGGCAGGAAAAATCTTCTTTAGAAATTAGAGGAAAAGATATTTTTATAAAAGTTGGAGACAGCAGAAGAGGCTGGGTAGATAGTTATAAATATCTTCTTGAAGCCTCAAGTAATGAAAGTCTTGAAAAAGAAGTTAATGTTCATATTAACTTAGAAGATATTAGGCCAGCAGGAGAATCATTAAAAGGTTTTGGAGGCATGGCAAATCCTATTAAATTAAAGGATCTTTACTCTCGAGTTGCTTCTCTATTAGGAAAAGCAATTGGCAGAAAGCTAAATACAGTAGAATGTTGTTTACTTATTGATGAAGCAGCTGTAACTATCGTTGCAGGTAATATCAGAAGAAGTGCTGGCATGAGGCAGTTTGCCTCTGATGACAAAGAAGCAGCATCAGCGAAAGAGAATCTATGGAGTCAAGACGAATATGGAAATTGGAGAATCGATCCTGAAAAAGATGCTCTTAGAATGGCAAATCATACAAGGGTTTATCATACAAAACCTTCATATCAAACTATTCTTGATGCTGTAACCAAGCAATTCCATTCAGGTGAAGGAGCTATTCAATTTGCACCAGAAGCAATAGCAAGATCAAATGCAGATATTTTGAACGGAGAAGATCTCAAAAACGAATTTATAGAAATATATTCAGAACAAGGTAAAGAGGAAGCTAGAAATTGGATTAATCTTAATTACGGACCTTTTTCTGAAGAAGAATTAAATCATAGAATGAGTAGATATGGACTTAATCCCTGCGGAGAAATCCTAGGAAATGATTTTCATTGTAATTTAGCCGAAGTTCACTTAAATCAGATTGACCCTGAAAATATTGAAGAACAAAAAAAAGCTTTTAAAGCTGCAGCTCTTTCAGTGGCATGTTTGCTAAATCATGAATTTGAAGTTGAGAGATATAGAAAGAGCAGAGAGTATGATCCTATTGTGGGAGTTAGTTTTACAGGATTATTTGATTTCTGTGTGCATGCCTTTGGAACCCCTTGGTTGAAGTGGTGGGAAGCTGGGAGACCTAACAACGAAGAAGGAAGGGAGTATAAAAAGCAAGAAGCTAAATTCTTAGATTCATGGAGAAAAACTGTAAAAGAAACTGTTTGGGAATACTGCGACAAACATAATCTAAGAAGACCTAATAGATGCACAACAGTTCAACCTGCTGGTACGAAAAGTCTTTTAACAGGAGCTGCTCCTGGATGGCATCCACCTAAAGCACAAAGATTTTTAAGAAGAATAACTTTCAGAAAGAATGATCCTATTGCTTTAGCTTGTATGGATTATGGTTACTCTGTTGTACCATCTCAATCTGACAAAGACGAAAAAGGCTGCTTGCTTGATAATCCATTTGACCCAAGATGTACTGAATGGCTAGTTGAAATACCAACAGAAGTAAGTTGGGCCAATATAGAAGGAGCAGATCAAATAGATATAAATAACTTCTCAGCCCTTGCACAATTCGATTTTTACATGCAGGTTCAAAAGTTTTATACAGAACATAATACTTCTGCAACAGTTGAATTCAGAGAGAGTGAAATTGAAGACTTAGCAAAAGCAATACATAGTGCAATAGAAAATAACGAAGGGTATATTTCTGCAGCATTATTAGCTCGATTCAGTGCAAATGCTACATTCCCAAGATTACCCTTTGAACCTATAAGCAAAGAGGAATATTTATCTTTTCAAGAAGAAGTAACTGAAAGGAAAGTAAATAACGATTTCTTTGATGCACTTAATAAATATGATATTGGAGAGCTCTCCGAAGCAGGACCAGCTGGTTGTGATTCAGATAAGTGTTTACTTCCAATAGCTAAACCAGAAAATTAAATATTAAATTATTTGTAAATAAAGGTAATTTTTGTTTTTAAAAATTCAATTTATAGCTAGATCTTAAGTAGATATATAATTCGACTATGACATTGAGCTTAAATATTGGTAATTTTTTTAATGATTCATCTACTCATGCTTTAGTTGACGAGCTCAGGAAGAGAAACACAGAACAATCGATACTAGAATTTGAAGAGAAATTTAACTCTACAAACGAAAAAAATCTACATATTTACATTTGTAGATTTCTAAAAAATAGATCTATATCAAGAGCTTTAGCTTCTAAGTGGCTAATTACAATGATTAACGACAAAGAGTCAAAAATTAATTCCCTTAAAAATTAAATAATTAAGTTAAAGCAGAAAGCCTCCAAAGAGCTATGCCGAAGATTGAAACGCCCATTATTAAAGTAAAAGCTAAAGCATTTACAACTTGA
>JAOOLH010000043.1 GCA_028408675.1 Prochlorococcus sp. AH-716-K03
CTAAAATTTTATCACTTTAATCCTATAAAGTTTTGTTATAAAATAGGTTATTAAAGCATAAATAGATTTTGAGACTAATAAAAACAGTTATTAAAAGGCACAAGAAACTTATTAAGTGGTATCAGGACAAATTAAAATTAAGTGATTATCAACTACTTTGGTTAGTTTTTTTTAAGGGGATAATAATTACAACTATCATTCATAAACTACTTTGAAGAGTAACAAAGCTAATTTATAAAAGATATTTTCAAATCATTAGATTATATTAAATAGTAGATTCTAATATTGAATTAAAAAAACTTCTATCATGAATATATTTGGAGTAGGTTTACCAGAAATAACAGTTATCTTAGTTCTAGCTCTATTAATTTTTGGTCCTAAAAAATTACCAGAATTAGGAAAACAACTTGGCAAAACATTAAAAAGCCTAAAGAAAGCATCTAATGAATTTCAGAATGAGATAGAGCAAGTAATTAATGAGCCAGAAAAAGAAAATTTACCAAAATCTACAGAGATCAATTCTGCAAACGGGCTCGATCAAGTAACTAAAGAACCAGAAGAAAAGGATTTATCATAATCAGATAATAATGATAAATGAGATAATTAAGCGGCCAATTACGCCTCTAGAAGAATTTGAAATCGCATTAAATAAAGCAGAACTGTCTGATAAAGATTATGAATTGATCGACTATATAAGATATACCAGTGTTTTTACTCAACCAAGTCTTGTTAAAGATTTAAAAAGGCCATCAAAACCACCTCTTCTTACAAATCTTTGCCAAATATGCAGGAAAATCGGATCAGAGATGCCTGAGCACTTTAAAAAAGTAATTGATTGGTCAATACAAATAAGTGAACATAATACAAGATGGGATGGCCATCTAATATGTGCAGAGGCGTTAAATATTGATAATATCCCTATAAGTCCTTCCCATGGAACATCTTTATTCGATGTCCTTGTGGTACACAAAGAATTATTTCTCGGTTTTGATTAGCTAAAAATATTAATCATCCAAGGGAATTGAATCGGTATCAATAACTTCTTTAGATTCTTCATATTTGCTTCTTTTAGTATCAATCCAGTTATTAATAGATGCCACAAATGGAAGGGAGCCTCTATAAATAAAAATTGAAGTTGGTAAAGCACTAAATAATCCGACCAAAGGATTTTTGAAAAGTAATCTTCCTGCTTTGATATTGAATAAAATTATCAGAATTGAAGGAACTAAAACTTTAATTACTGTTTTTAAAGCCTCAATCCAACCGACACGATATATCCACCAAATTAAGACTACCCCAACTAAATATATAAATAAGTAAGTCATATATTTAATATAGTATTTATTTAGTTTTAGTGGTCTTTAAAAAAACAATTTAATTTTTTCTAAGGCTTTAATATAAGATTATGTGTAAAAGTTAAAATGAGTTTCTCCGAAATAAGAAAATTTTTAAAACAAATGCAGTTAGAAGATAATTTGAGAAAAGAGGTCACTTCTTCTGCAACTGCCGATGATGTAGCACTTATTGCCCAAAGACTTGGCTATAGTTTCTCTGGTGATGATCTTTTAAGATTTAATGGCCAAAAAGTGGATCAAGTTACCGTCAGAAAAGTTGATCATCCTGGAGAATATCACTAAAAGATTAAGACTTAATCCATATTGCAAGTCCTCCACCTCTTCCTCTAGCACACATCCAATTATTTTCTTTACTTATAGCTATCAAGGAGAAAAAAGGCATTTGCTTATCTTCTGGTTTTTTTATAGGTTTTTTAACCAGTGTTAAACTTCCGAAATTTATTATTAAGTTTTCGAAGAAAAAGGGCAACAGAGGCCTCGGACCTTTTAGTGATGCATGCCCACAAAAAATAATCGATAACATCCCAAAACTAATTGAATTTTTAATCCTAAAATCAGCGCTTTTTTTTTGAGAATTAATTTTTTTCAATTCTAATTTTGCTGATAACACTTGAAGAATGGAACTAGATATATTATCTATTTCTTCCGAGCCTTTTTTCCATACAGAATTAAATTTCCACGTTCCTATTAAATCTTCATATACAATCCCACTTCCATCTTTTTTAGAAATAGTTTCTAAATTTTTTATCTCTTTATATTGTGGTATTTTTTTTGCCTCTAGAATCATTTTAAATATTTGTTCTTTGACTAATCATAGATAAGGTTTCCAAAAAAAAAGGTATAAACTTTCTTCTTTGTTTCAAAATATTTCTAAATTTTCCAAGCGAAGATACACATTCGTTACAAATTTCCGCTAATATATTTACATAAGTTAATTAAATCAATGGATTTTATTTCTAAAAGACAAGGGCATATTCCTCTTAAGGCTGTTCCATACATTTTCTTCCTTGCTGTTGTTCTAAGCATCACAACAACAACTAACACTTTCGTTTAAGCTTCAGATCTATATTTTTAGGTTTGATTCTTGATGAAAAAATACGATGTAATCATAATAGGTAGTGGTATTGGTGGTTTATGTTGTGGTTCTTTATTATCTTTATATGGTAAAAAAGTCTTAATTTCCGAAGCTCATAGTCAACCCGGTGGAGTTGCTCACAGCTTTAATATGAAAGGATACAAGTTTGAATCTGGTCCTTCACTATGGAGTGGCATAGGTAGATGGCCTACTACCAACCCTTTAGGACAAATACTCAAATTACTTGACGAAAAAGTAGAGCTTATAAAATATCAAGGATGGCACGTCAATGTTCCTGAAGGCGAATTTAATTTAGACGTAGGACAAGAACCATTTAAAAAAAGAATAAATTTATTAAGAGGTGAAAAATCTGTAGAAGAGTGGAATTCATTTGTTTCAGAAATAAAACCTCTTAGTCAAATAGTTAGTGAGATCCCTCTCCTCTCGAGCTCTCCTGAAACAATGAATTTCTTAGAAATAATAAAATTAGCCACAAAATTTTTACCAAATATTAATTTACTGACAAAACTCAATGGGGGTTTTGGGGATATTGTCGACAATCACCTAAAAGACCCTTTTCTAAGAAATTGGGTTGATTTGCTTAGTTTTTTAATAAGTGGTATGCCAATGCATGATACGAATTCGGCTGCTATGGCAACTTTATTTGATGAATGGTTTGAACCTGAATCTTATTTAGAATATCCAAAGGGAGGTAGTGAAAGCATAGTACAAGCTTTAGTTAATGCTTTCAAAAAAAATGGTGGGGAATTAATTCTTTCTTCTAAAGTAGAGGCTATAAACTTCAGTAAAAATATTGCTTCAGGTATAACTTTAAAAAATGGGTCCAAATTTTTTTCAGACTTCGTTGTAATGAACACTGATGCTTGGTCTTCAAGAAAACTAATTCCAAGAGCAATTACAAATAAATGGGGTCCAAAGACTAAAAATATAAATAAATGTGGTTCTTTTCTTCATATTCATTTAGGTTTTGATGCCACCGGCCTTCAAAATTTACCTATTCATTCAATATATGTTGATGACTGGGCGAGAGGAATTACAGCAGAAAGAAACGTAGCTGTTTTCTCTATCCCTTCTGTATTAGACAAGGGTATGTCACCAAAAGGTAAACATGTTCTTCATGGATATACTCCTGCAAATGAGCCATGGGAAATTTGGGAGAATTTAAAACAAAATGAGTCAACTTACAAAAATCTTAAAGAAGAAAGGTGTTCAATATTTCTAAAATCCTTAAGAAAAATTATTCCTGACATAGATGACAGAATTGAGATCAAGTTGCTTGGCACTCCTTTAACTCATAAAAAGTTTACAAATACGTATTGTGGTAGCTATGGCCCAGCTTTTTCCGCAACCAAAGGTCTTTTCCCTGGATGCAAAACACCTGTCAAGAATTTACTTACTTGCGGGGCAAGTACTTTCCCAGGAATAGGTATACCTGCAGTTTCAGCAAGTGGAGCATACGCCGCTGAAGTAATTATTGGAAAGAAGGAATATAAAAATCTTATTAAAAAGCTAGATCTTTAAAAACATTCGATATTACTAATAAAAAGAACTTTAGTTAAGAAATAAGAAGAAAAAAAGCAATTTTTTTTTAAGATGATAATCTTTACTTGAATATAACTTTTACTTATAGGATTTATATGTTTTTCTTATCTATCCCCCAAGCTTGGCACTTAGCTGGTACATGGTCAGAGCAGTTACCAAGTAATTCAAGCCTTATAGGGATGAGTCAAGCTGAGCTTATGATGACCTTGCATTCTATTTTTGTACCACTTTTATTAGTCATTTCATATTTTATGTTTCTAAGAATATCTAAAAGCGAATCTAAAAAAGTTTAAGGATAACTTTCTTTAGAAATTTCTATTTTGCTGAACTTCTTCTAAATACTTTTCTTCCCGTAGAAGTATCAACAGAACTAGATCCATTTTCTTCTTTAGTCTTAGAATTAGCTTCAATATTTTCTATATCACTTTTATCCATTTCTGCACAAACGCCTACAACCATTGCTGCTTGCATTTGATCTGGAAGATCACCAATAGTTAATAAAGCCTTTAAAACAAGCTGAAGGCGGGTTTGCCTATCAATTTCTGGCCTTAGTTTTTTAACAGTATTCCAAAGCTCTTGAGTAACTTCTTTCAAAAGTTCACGATCTACAGACAAATTAAAACCTTTAGTATTTACATTAATCTAACAAACAATAGGGTTCCTTAAAAAAAAATTCAAAAAAAAGTATTAGTTGAAATTTTTAATTAGGTCAAAGCAAGTTGTATTTGCTTTGGAAGATCATTATTTTTTTGTACTATTTTGTTAGATTTTATGACCTTATAAGTACTAAGATATCTTTTTTGTATTTTTATTGGAGTGTCAGAGAACTTATAATTTGCCCTGGATTGCGAGTTCCACTCTTTTGGATTAAAAGTAGCATAGGGTGAAGAAGAAAAAATTTTCATTATTAGTAATACATCTGTACTAAGTATAGTACAAGGATACTGTTTTAGCAACCTGCTCTTACCAATATTCGCGTTGTCATTCAAGAAATACTTTTAAACTTTTTATCAATCTTGTGGCATACATAAGATTTTCATATCTTATTTAGTATCATTGAAGACCAAAAAAAACCTCATTTGAGCAATTCGTAACCATATCGTTGGAAAGCCCTTTAAAAAGTCAAATTTCTTGAAATTAAAATTGACAAGATATTTGACAATAAAGATCCTATAAAAAATTAAGTTATTTTTTTATCTCATGCTTTTAAGTAATCAAAAAAGATTAAAAATTAAGGAAATAATTAGAAGAATATCTTTAGATAAAGAAGTTTCATTAGAAGAAAGAATATATGTTGAAAAATATGCCAAGCATTGTTCCTCTATATCTATTTGGTTAAAAAAAGCAAATAGCATTAGGAGACATGGGGTGCAAAATGCAGTTAGCATTAATGGCCTATTGCAATCGCTTGGGATTGATGGTTTAGATGAAGAAAATCATTTCAATCCAAATAAAGATGATATCTCAGACTGGTTTGGAAGTTCACCTGATTGGATTAAAAGAAGTTAGAAAATCATTTAACCTCTAATTAATCCATGCGTTTGAGAATAAATAAGCACCTGCAACTGAAATGATCCCCCAAAATATCCAAGGCAATAACTTTATAGGAAAAAAGTATTTATCTGAAAATGTATTCATAAGAAATATATTATCTAATTAGATTATTTGTAATTTCGAATTTTGAAAATAGGTTTAAATGCTCTAATTAATCAGCATGAAGGATATAAATATTTAACAAGTGAATAATATACTAAATTTATAAAATCTAATAAAAAGCTTATTTCAAGCTCAGAAGACTTAAGCCGCTAACTTCTCATTATTAAGTTCAAAATTTATTTTATTGATATTTTTTTCTTGAGTTTCATCCCAATATTTAATAAGTCTCTCTAACTCATTAATTCTTTTTTTTGCATTGGCAATCTTTTCAGTTGAAGTCATTTAAACAATTTAGTTATATAAAATATGCATTAAAAAAATTTTTTTTCAATACTTAATTGTGATTTGCTTAATCTTTAAAAATATTAATTATTGATTAAAAGTTCAGATGCATAGCGTTTAAGTAATTATACTTAATTTATAGATAAAGAAGGTTTTATGAAAAATTTAAATTCATTTATTCTAAATAATACTGTTAGGATGCTTGACTTTGTTTATTCTGATAGGAATTTACAGAGATTTTGGGTATTAGAAGTTATAGCGAGGTCTCCTTATTTTGCGTTTCTTTCTGTTCTCCATTTCAAAGAATCACTTGGAATCAAAAATGACATCACAATGTTTTTGATGAAAGAACATTTTTACCAAGCCATTAATGAGACCGAGCACCTAAAAGAAATGGAGAAAAGGGGAGGAGATAAGTTTTGGATCGACAGGTTTTTAGCAAGGCACCTTGTACTTATCTATTACTGGATTATGGTTATTTATTATTTCTGTTCTCCAAGGAATGCTTATGACGTAAACATCAAAATTGAAGAGCATGCATTTAATACTTATACAAAATACTTAAAAGACCACCCTTATGATCAAAAGATAAAAGAAATTGCACAAGACGAACTTAATCACGTTAAAGAACTTAATAATGCGTTAGCAATGATAGCTTAATCCTAAATTAACATTGAAAAATCTAGAAACATTACAGCAAGCATTATTAAGGAAGAAATCATGCTGATTCCGATTACCAATAAGACATAACCTTTTTGCCTTGGCAATTTGTAAAAGAGCAATCCAATAATTATTGCCATTATTATGGTAAAGAATATTACGATTTTTTCAGTTAAAGAATCTAGGTATATTGCTAAATTTGTATTTTCAAAGATTTTTAGATAATTAGATAAAAACACCTTTCCTTCAATCTTTTTAAAATAGAAAATTGTACTTATCAGAGCAGAGCACAATAAAGAAAAAACTGTAAGAACGCTTACTGGTTTAGTAAGTCTATTTATTGTTCTATTGAAACTTACCAGCAGAATTAATATGAATAAAGCCATACCCATTGGTATCAAAGGGATCAGCACCGATATATTTATGAAATTGCTCACGAAAAAAATTTAGTATTTATTTTTAATTTTATATTATTTAAGAACTTATTTAACTAAATAAGATTTACATAAAATTTTAATGTAATTAGTACCTATTGCTTTCTGTGTAAATTGATACGAAAATTAAATTACTAATGAAAAAGCCATGCTCACGATCTCTGAAATTCTTCTTGCAAGTGCAGTTTTTCTTGGAATAGTATATTGGGAAGTCCAATTTCTATATTCCAAAACTACTGCTGCTAAATAATTCCTTTGTAAATATAGAAAAAATTTTAGATTAAATAAAATTTAAATAAAATTTAAGAATTCAAACAAACAAAAAAAGCTTTATATATGAGAGAAAAAACACATTAAAATTTTATTGGCAAATGAGCGAAGTTCAAACTCAAGAAAGCGATTCTACTCAGCAGCAGCAGCAGCAGCAGCAGCAATCATATCAAGATCGTAATATTTATTCTGCAGAAACAGAACAAC
>JAOOLH010000044.1 GCA_028408675.1 Prochlorococcus sp. AH-716-K03
AAAACAATATTTATCTTTTGACTCATCAAATCAAAAAACTCTTTTACAAAAAACTCAAGAACGCCTAATTGGAATAAAAAATATTAAACGCCCTATACTCGTCTGTAGTGAGGAACATCGTTTTATAGTCGCTGAACAAATGAATTCAATAGGCGTTATACCTAACGCAATTATTCTAGAGCCTATTGGAAGAAATACTGCTCCCGCTATAGCAGTAGCAGCAATGAAAGCTCTTGAATTAGAGGAAAATCCAAATATCTTAGTAATGCCCTCTGATCATATTATTAAAGATACAAAGGCATTTTTAAATATTATTGAAAAAGGCATTGAATTTGCAGATAAAAAAAAACTGGTAACTTTTGGAATAATTCCTGATACTCCTGAAACTGGCTTTGGATACATTCAAGCTGATAAACCATTAAATACAGAGAAAATTGAAGGTCAGAATATTATAAATTTCCTGGAAAAACCTAATCTAGAAACGGCTGAAAGTCTTATAAAAGACAATCATTATTCTTGGAACAGTGGAATTTTTTTATTTCAAGCAAGTGTAATTCTCAAAGAGATTGAAGCTTATTGTCCAAAGATAATTAAATATTGCAGAGATTCAATAAAAAAAGAAAGTTTTGATTTGGATTTTACAAGATTAAATGAGCATTCTTTCACAAAATGTCCAAACATTTCTATTGATCATGCAGTAATGGAAAAGACTAAAATTGGAACTGTTTTCCCTCTAAATGTTGGATGGAGTGATATTGGAAGTTGGTCTGCAGTTTGGGACAACTCAGAAAAAGACTCTAACGGCAATTGCCATTTAGGAAAAGTGATATCAAAAAATAATAACAACTGTTATTTGAGGAGTGAAAGTAAACTTATCGTAGGGATAGGTTTGTCTGATTTAATTGTTATTGAAACTAGCGATGCAATCTTAATCTCAGAAAAATCTTTTACTCAAAAAATAAAAACTATAGTCGAAGACCTTAAAAGGAAAGGAGTTAAAGAGGGGATAACTCACAAAAAAGTTTTTAGGCCATGGGGTAATTATGAATCAATTGCTAATGATGAAAGATGGCAAGTTAAATTAATCTCTGTTAAACCAGAAGGTAAATTATCATTGCAAATGCATCATCATAGGGCTGAACATTGGATAGTAGTCAAAGGTACTGCTAAAGTTGAAATCAATGAAAAAGAAATTTTTCTTAGTGAAAACCAAAGTACATTTATTCCATTGGGAAGCAAACATCGATTAATTAATCCAGGTAAAATACCTCTCTTATTAATTGAAGTTCAAAGTGGTTCCTATCTTGGAGAGGACGACATAAAAAGATTTGCAGATAGTTACGGAAGATTAAATTGAAAAAAGCTATTATTACAGGTATTACAGGACAAGATGGAAGCTATCTAGCTGAATTATTATTGTCAAAAAGTTATGAGGTTCACGGTATTAAAAGGAGAGCCAGTAGTTTTAACACCTCTCGCATAGATCATCTTTATCAGGATCCTCATGAAGATCATCCAAAATTTATTTTGCACTATGGGGACTTAACAGACAGTACTAATCTCATCAATATCATTCAGAAAGTACAACCAGATGAGATTTATAATCTTGGAGCTCAAAGCCATGTTGCTGTTAGTTTCGAAACTCCTGAATATACTGCCAACAGTGATGCTTTAGGGACTTTAAGAATACTAGAAGCTGTAAGAATATTAGGATTACAGAAAAAAACAAAAATATATCAAGCCAGCACTAGTGAATTATATGGCCTAATTCAAGAGTCCCCTCAAAATGAAAATACACCCTTTTACCCTAGAAGTCCCTATGGAGTAGCGAAACTTTATGCATACTGGATAACTGTTAACTATAGAGAGGCTTATGGAATGTACGCTTGTAATGGGATTCTTTTTAATCATGAAAGTCCTAGAAGAGGTGAAACCTTCGTAACGAGAAAAATAACGAGAGGTCTAGCTAGAATAAATTCTGGTCTTGAGTCATGTATATTTATGGGTAATCTTGATGCAAAAAGAGACTGGGGGCATGCAAAAGATTATGTGGAGATGCAATGGCTTATGTTACAACAAGACAGTCCCGAAGATTTTGTAATTTCAACAGGACGTACAGAGACAGTGAGAAGTTTTATAGAAATAACAGCAAAAGCCCTTGGATGGGATAATAAAGGGAAATGCAAACCAATTATTTGGGAAGGCGAAGGAGAATTTGAATTTGGGAGAAGAGGTGATAATAATGAAATAGTTGTTAAAATTGACCCTCGATATTTCAGACCTACTGAAGTTGATTTATTGCTAGGTGACTCAACAAAAGCATTGAAAAAATTAGGTTGGAGTCCCAAAATTACACTTGAAGAAATGATTAAGGAGATGGTTGAAAAGGATCAGGAAGATGCTCTTAAAGAATCTCTTCTAAAGAAAGAGGGTTTTAATATAAATAGTTCAATTGAATCGCCTCCAACAAAGTAAATATTATGATTAAAAAAATTTCATTTAAAGATAGGATTTTAATTGCTGGTGCAAGTGGTATGGCTGGTACTGCCATATATAAAAGTTTAATTATTGGTGGGTACGGAAGGGAAGATAATGGTGGCGTTATATTTAATCCAAGTAGAAAAGATTTAAATTATCTTGATTGCTATTCAGTCATAAAATGGTTTGAAGATAATAAACCAACTGTTGTAATAGTTGCAGCTGCTAAAGTCGGAGGAATACTTGCTAACTCTCTTAATCAAGCAGATTTCTTATTAGAAAATTTAAAAATACAAACCAATATTATTGAAACTGCTTGGAAATATAAAGTAAAAAGATTACTTTTCCTAGGAAGTAGCTGTATATATCCTAAATTAGCAAAACAACCTATAAAAGAAGAATATCTATTAAAAGGTTCTTTTGAAAAAACAAACGAAGGCTATGCAATAGCAAAAATAGCAGGTTTAAAACTTTGCGAAACTCTAAGAATTCAATATGGTTTTGATGCGATTTCTCTAATGCCAACAAATTTATATGGTCCAGGTGATAATTATCATCCTACAAATAGCCATGTAATTGCTGCTTTAATTAAAAAATTTAGTGAAGCAGTTAAGAATAAAGATAAGAAAGTAACCTGCTGGGGATCTGGAAACCCTAAAAGAGAATTTCTCCATGTAGATGATCTTGGTGCAGGGGTATTATTTTGCTTAGAGGAGTGGGATCCATTTTCTTCAAACGCCCCAAAAGATGAATCTGGTAACACTTTAAATCATCTAAATATTGGGACTGGAAAAGATTTAACAATTAAAGAATTATCTTTAAAAATTGCAAAAATAAGTGGTTATAAGGGAGAAATTATCTGGGATACAAGTAAACCAGACGGCACCCCAAGAAAACTTTTAGATATTAGCAAGATCGAAAAACTTGGTTGGAAACCCAAAATTACTTTAGATAAAGGCCTTGAAAGAACAATTTATGATTATAAAGAATAATACTTTATTAATCTACGTTGTTTAATTCCCACTTCCAACCATCCTTACACATATCTCTAATAGTTCTCTTAGGTTTCCAATTCAATATCTTATTAGCTAATGAATTATCTGCCACAACCATTGCAACATCACCTTCTCTTCGTTCAACAAATTCATATGGAACATTAATATTATTTGTCTCCTGAAAAGTTTCAACTAATTCTAAAACGCTTGTCGAGAAACCTGTCCCAAGATTAAGGTTTAAAATTTGAGGATAATTATTTAATAGATATTCCATAGTTAGAATATGTCCTTCAGCAAGATCCATGACGTGTATAAAGTCTCTTACACAAGTACCATCATTTGTATCCCAATTTTCGCCATAAATCTTTAGTTTTGAAATTTTTTTAGATGCAACTTTAGTTATTAAAGGAAAAATATTATTAGGGGTACCCTTTGGGGATTCTCCAATCATTCCTGTGTTATGCGCACCAATAGGATTAAAGTATCTTAAATTAGCTATCCGCCATTTATTTGGATTACTTTCAAACAAATTTGTTAGCATATTCTCAATAGAAACTTTATTGAATCCATAAGTACTTATTGGACTTATTTTGGAATTTTCTCCAATTAATTTTTTCTCACTATTGCCATAAATTGTTGCACTGCTGCTAAATATCAATACTCTGCAGTTATTTTTTTCCATAGACTCAAGTAACTTTATAGCGCCAATTAGATTAACGTCCCAATATTTAAGAGGTTTTTCTAATGATTCTTTTACAGCCTTCAACCCTGCAAGGTGAATAACACATTCAATTAATTTATTTTCTTTTTTTGATTCAAGAAATATTCTGTCCAAAAGTTCTGAATCACGAATATCTCCTTTATAAAGATGGATTCTTTTCAAAAATAATGGATTTATATGCACTACAAGATTTTTAATTTTTAGAAAAAAGTCTTCAGAACTATTTACAAATGAATCTAAAATTATTACTTCATAATTTCTCACTAATAATTCGATGCAGACGTGACTACCTATAAAGCCAACTCCCCCAGTTAATAATACTCTTTTCATTTGAGCACTTTTAAATGACTAATCTGAAGTATATAATTTAGATCAACAAGCATATAATTTTTTGGCATTAATTGTTTCTTTACATAATAATAACGCCAATTAAATTCAATCCCTTTTTTTTAGTTACTTAAGTAATAAGGATACTCCTACAAATCCCCCTTAACCTTTAATAAGAATAAAGTAATCTTTGAATGCAAAGTGAATTTGTTAAATCTTAATGTCAAATGTGAATCAAATAATTCTATTTCTTTAAAAGTCTTTTAAAGCTATCAGACATAAATATTTGATTAGGGTCAAGTTCTTTTTGAATTTTAAGCCACTCTGATAGCCTGGGATAAGATTCTTTGAAAACTTCAGAGGACTGTCTTGAATCTTTAGCTAAGTAGATTCTGCCTCCGGCATTTACTATTTCTTTATCTAATTTATTAAGTTCAGAATCTAAGTTAGGAATATTAGCGGGTATATCTATGGCTAAAGTCCATCCAGGAATAGGAAAAGATAAAGGAGCTGGATTAGCTTCTCCAAATCTTTTTAAAACTGTAAGAAATGAAGGAACAGAAATTTTTCTAAACGTTTCTAAAGTTCTAACGATTAAATAAGATGCCTCATCAGGGACAACAAATTGATATTGTATGAAACCAGCAGATCCGTATATTCTATTCCAATTTTTAATACCGTCTAAAGGATAAAAAAATTGTCCTAAATTCTGCAAATCATCAAAACTTAACTTTGGATTTTTTCTAAACCAAGCCTCATTAAATGCTTTGACTGTAAATTTATTAAGAAATCCATTTGGAAAAAGGTTTGGAGCATTTGCTAAAGGTTTTATATTATAGTCAAGTGATTTTTGAAGAATATCCTTCGGTAATTTACTTTTTTCAATATGTTCTCCACAAGTTAGTACCCCTCTAAACTTTTTATTAAGACTATCAATCCAAGCGACGCTATACCTATATTTTTTATCAGATTCTGTCATTTCATTCATTAAAGTATCAATATCGTTGAATCTCTTCGTATCAACGTTCATAAAAGAGCTGGTAATAGGAATTAAGGAAAAAGTTGCCTCAATTATTATGCCCGTTAATCCCATACCTCCAACAGTACTCCAAAATTTTTTACTATTTGATGAATTTTCATCTGAAGGAAATAAATTATGAATATTTCCATTACCATCCATTAAAACAATATTTTTTAAATTCTTACCAAAGCTGCCATCTATATGGTGATTTTTCCCATGAACATCTGAAGATATTGCTCCGCCAACCGTAACAAATCGCGTACCAGGAGAGACTGGCAAAAAAAATCCTTTTGGGACTAAAAAACTCAATAACTCATCGAAAGAAGCTCCTGCTTGAACAGTTACAGTTCTTTTTTCTTCATTTAGCTTTATATCTTTAAAGTTGGTTAATTTAACAACTTTTTCTTTATCAAGTTGGGCCGAATCTCCATAAGACCTACCTAAACCTCTTGAAATAATAGAATTACTATCCAAATTCTTTAAAAAATCCTTCAATAAGGAGAGATTCTCAGGAGTAAAAACAGTTACATCTGCAAATTTATTTCTTCCCCATCCATTAATTCTTTGAGTTTGAAGCATTCCTTAATTATAGTTTTGATATTAATGAATTAGGAAATATTTTAATAAGAGACATTATAGGGTTCCAATACCAAGGTAAGTATTCTACCCCATTCTTGAATGGTTTTCTTAAAAGTATCTTTGCGACATCAGAGGTCTTAATACAAAGAAAATCAGGAACTTTACCTATAGTCATTTTAGTTGCCATATATCCAGCTTTTATAATGCGCACAGAAAATTGTTTTCCATGACAACGAGCAACCAATCCTTCGCAAAAATTTTGAAGTCCTGCTTTAGCAGAACCATAATAATAATTAGATGGTCTTCCTCTGTCAGAAGCGACAGAAGTGAATACCCAAAGGCAACCTTTCCTTTTAATTCTTTCAGGTGAAATAATTGCATTTATCCAAGGGACTATTCCTACAAAATTAGAATCTAATATCTTTTTCGCTTCATGAATATTATTCATAGCTAAATCATTATTACCTAAGTATCCTGCTGTGATTAAATATAAATCAAAATCTTTTACTTCATAAAAACTAGTATTATCTAGATTATCAAAGTCAGTCAGATCCAAAATTTTCTCATCTACTTCTGCTTTGTAAGTTTCCCTTAAATAATTTGCAATTTTTTTAATTTTAATATTATTTCTAGAAATTAAAAAAAATTTTCTACAACCTTTTTTAGCAAGTTCTTTACAAATAGAAACTGCTACATCGCTATTTGCCCCTAATACCCAAGCGCTTCTAATATATCCAATTTTCATAGGAATAAGTTCTCCTTCTAAATTTAATTATTAATAAATGACATTAGCATTAATTTTTCAATCTATTTATTGATAAAGCAATAAATCCCAAAAAAGTAGCGAACCATATTGTCATTAGCCTTATTATTATTGTTGAAGAAGAAGCAACATCTATAGAGAGGCCCTGAAAGTATAAAAAATTTACAAGGGAAAATTCAGTAGTACCCAATCCGCCAGGAATCATAGAAAAAACTCCAATAATACCTGCAAGAGTATGGGCTATTGTTGAACCTAATAAAGAAATTTTGAAGTTACTAATTTCTCTAACTAATATCCAAAGACTCATCCCTTCAAAAATCCAAGATAAAATTCCT